>CAZDRA010000212.1:0-4939 GCA_964507705.1 uncultured Roseivirgaceae bacterium
AATCAAAAAGAAAGGATGTATTTATTAGATATTTAAAATATCCAGAAAGGTTATTTCACTAAAAAAACCCAACCGACAAAGCCAATTGGGGTTTTAAAATATAATCTTAAACGATAACTTCTACTTACTTGCTTTATCGTCTTCAACCTCTTCTACCTCTTCGTATTCGACATCGGCAACATCTGGGTTTTCAGCAGTATTTGCGTCTGCTCCCGGTGCTGCACCTCCAGCCTGAGGTCCACCTTCTGCTCCTGGTTGTCCACCGGTTGCAGCATACATTTCTTGCGAAGCACCTTCCCAAGCTTTATTCATAGCTTCCAATGCGGCATCAATAGCTTCTAAATCTTGCGACTTATGGGCCTCTTTCAATTTCTCAAGAGATTCTTCAATCGCCTTCTTGTTTCCTTCAGAAAGTTTCTCGCCGTACTCTTTCAATTGTTTTTCCGTTTGGAAAATCATTGAATCAGCAGAGTTGATTTTCTCAATCTTCTCCTTTTCTATTTTATCAGCATCAGCATTAGCTTCAGCTTCTTTTTTCATTTTTTCGATTTCCTCTTCTGTCAATCCTGAGGAAGCCTCAATCCTGATTTTTTGCTCTTTGCCAGTACCTTTATCTGTAGCACTTACGTGCAAAATACCATTCGCATCAATATCAAAAGCTACTTCAACCTGAGGAACACCACGCTGTGCCGGTGGAATGCCATCTAAATGGAACCTGCCTATCGACCTGTTATCCTTGGCCAATGGACGCTCACCTTGATGCACATGTATTTCTACTGACGGCTGATTGTCAGAAGCCGTAGAAAACACTTCAGATTTTTTTGTTGGAATCGTAGTATTTGACTCAATGAGTTTTGTGAATACACCGCCCATAGTTTCAATACCAAGTGAAAGTGGCGTTACATCCAAAAGAAGTACATCTTTCACTTCTCCTGTAAGCACTCCTCCCTGAATTGCCGCTCCAATTGCAACGACTTCATCAGGATTTACACCTTTAGATGGTTTCTTTCCAAAGAACGATTCTACAGACTCCTGAATTTTAGGAATACGCGTTGATCCTCCTACTAAAATAACATCATCGATATCTGAAGCAGATAATCCTGCATCTTTCAACGCCTTCTTGCAAGGCTCAAGCGTACGACGCACCAAACTATCAGTCAATTGTTCGAATTTTGCCCTCGAAAGTGTTCGTACCAAGTGCTTTGGAATACCATCAACCGGCATGATATACGGTAGATTAATCTCCGTGCTGGTAGAACTTGAAAGCTCAATTTTGGCTTTTTCAGCAGCTTCTTTTAGTCTCTGTAGCGCCATTGGATCTTTTCTAAGATCAATGTTTTCTTCCTTCAAAAACTCTTCTGCCAACCAGTCGATAATAATAGAATCAAAATCATCGCCTCCAAGGTGAACATCACCATTGGTAGATTTTACTTCAAAAACTCCATCGCCCAACTCAAGAATAGAGACATCAAATGTTCCTCCACCTAAATCAAATACGGCTATTGTAATATCTTTATTTTTCTTATCAAGACCATAAGCCAATGAAGCAGCAGTTGGTTCATTGATAATTCTCTTCACCTCAAGCCCGGCAATTTGCCCAGCCTCCTTTGTTGCTTGTCTTTCGGCGTCATTAAAATAAGCCGGAACAGTAATCACTGCCTCAGTGACAGTTGATCCGAGGTAATCCTCAGCAGTGGACTTCATTTTTTGAAGTACCATAGCAGAAAGCTCTTGAGGAGTATAAAGCCTGTCGCCGATTTTTACTCTTATTGTATCGTTATTTCCTTTTTCTACCTTATAAGGCATGTTCTTTTTTTCTGAACTTACCTCACTATATTTTTTGCCCATAAATCTCTTAATAGAGCTTATGGTATTTTGAGGGTTTGTAATCGCCTGTCGTTTGGCAGGATCACCTACTTTTCTTTCGCCACTTCCGTTATCGAGGAATGCAACAATCGAAGGAGTAGTTCTTCGGCCTTCACTGTTGGGGATTACAACCGGTTCGTTACCTTCCATCACTGCTACGCAGGAGTTGGTAGTTCCCAAATCTATTCCTATGATCTTTCCCATAATATTGTATTTCGTTATTAAATTTCTATGCGTTTCCCATTCATTATCAATGGTTATGCCAACTGTAATTAGTCTTCATTTCGATGACATTATGGCAGAATCAATATTTCGACATGCAAAATTATCTGTCAAATTTTCAATTTAAGAGATCTAATAGTCTTTCAGGAGCATTCTCTTAGCTGAAATGACACGAGTTTTCTCATTTTTAAAATCACTTTTCAGAATTGGAAATATTCTGGTTTGAGTAGAATTTATCTCTTAACGATAAAGGATGATATCATGCTTCCTTTATTCATTTGTGTTGCGAGTAAGTTTTTTTTAAAATAATGTAGAAATATGAAGTCAACTTTATCTAAGTTTCAATTCGCAATTTAACAGATGACAAAAAACCATCCTACATGTTGAAAAAAGGAATTTTATTAGATTCTATTTTTGGGACATTCTTTATCATTTCACTTATACTCCTATTCCAGGCTGTTAAGTTTTTTGGCGAACTAAGTTTTTTAGATCCTATCGGTGATGCCATTGGTGATGTCGAAATGACCGATCTTGTTTTTTCTGAAATTAGAGAGAGCCCAAAAGTAGATCAGAGCATAGTTTTGGTAAATATTGGTGAACTCTCGCGACGGGAAATCGCACAGGAATTGCAAATAATCAATCAGTTTGAGCCATCTGTAATTGCGATAGACAGTTATTTTTGGAACCTGAAAGAAGATTCACTAGGTGATGCTTTACTGAACAGGTCTTTAAAAAGTATCAATAACCTTGTTATGGTTAGCGAACTTGAATATAGCCAATCAACAAGTGAGTATGATTCAATAAAATACTCCAATCCCTTTTTTAACCTAGGCCACACAGGTTATGCTAATTTGGAAACCAATGCCCTCGACCAACAACAATTTAAAGTTTGCAGATCTTTTCCTCCAAAAAGAATCATTCAGAAAAAAGAAGAAGTTTCATTTGCTGTTAAAGTGTGCGAATTATACGATAAGGAAAAGGCAAATGAATTTTTGAAAAGGGATTATGAATATGAAATCATCAACTATCGTGGTAACATTATGGATTTTGGTCAAACCAAATTTGGTGGTAGGTATGCGGCCCTGGATGTTTCAGATGTTTTTCAACAAAAATTTATACCTGAATTGATTAAAGGAAAAATAGTAATATTCGGGTTCATGGGGAGGGATTTTAATGACAGATCCTGGGAAGACAAATTTTATACGCCATTAAATTTAAAATATGCAGGGAGATCCAACCCCGATATGTTTGGTGTGGTAATACATGCAAATATTATTTCTATGATACTAAATAAGGACTATATCGGCAAGCAAAGTAAAACTTCGAGTTTAGTAACTGCCTTAATTATTTGTTTTTTAACTGTATTATTTTTTACCTTGATATACAAAAGACTACCTCAGTGGTATGATGGACTAACAAAAACCATTCAATTGATTGGTGTATTAATGCTTCTTTCAGTAAATGTGTTTGTTTTCCATTGGTTTAATTATAAATCCAGCCTGACTTTAGCTACAATCATGGTTGCATTGGCTGGTGATGCTTTAGAAGTCTGCTATGGTTTAATAAAAAACATTTTCACTAAAAAAGGACGACAATTAATATTCAGAATTTATAACTAATTTAAAAATATAATTATGAAAAAGATTTTTCTGGTTTCGATGTTAAACTTTATTTTATTAGCGGGGCTCATGGCCCAACAATCTTCTTTTACAATAATTCTGAACAAAGGAGACAATACTTTCGGTAAAGAATCTCAAATGACACTGGTATTATTGGGTGTTTCACTTTCCGAAAATGATGTGTTAAATGTTACTGATGGAGGCTATGTGGCTTTGGTTCATGATGCAACAGGGTCTAGCCTTGAGCTGAGCAAAAAAGGCAGTTATAGTGTAACTGACTTAGAACAAAAAATAGCTGATCAATCTCAGTCAGTGATGGCGAAATATGGTAAATTCCTAATGAGCAAACTGAATCCAGAAAATGAAGGAAATCAAAACCTTAATGTAACTGGAGCTGTGGAGAGAGGGGAGGAAGGGCTAATAAAAATATATTGGCCAAACGTGATGGATGTTTATGGAGATGAAGCAATAATCACTTGGCAAAAGACTGATGATATTCAAAATTATGTGCTGACTATTAAAAATAAGTTTGACGATGTGATCGAAGAAAAGCAAATCAATGGCTCGAAATTTAATCTGGAGTTAGATAATGATAAACTGAAAGATGAAAAATTGCTTATCATTAATGTACGTGCAAAGGACAATGCAAGTGTATATTCAAGAGACTATGGCATAAAGAGACTCTCTGACGAGGGAAAGAAAACAATAGATCAGGAATTCGAAAATCTTAAAAAAGTAGCTTCAGAAGAAAATGCTTTGAATAAATTATTATTGGCTTCGTTTTTCGAAGAAAATCAATTGTTGGTAGATGCCATAACCTACTACAACCAGGCTTTAGTAATTTCTCCGGACCCCGAAGGTTTCAATAAATTGTATGATAATTTCCTTTTTAGAAACGGGCTTAAATAATAATTTTATTTAAACTCTGTTCAGAATGTCGGAAGTCCAGAGTCGGGAGTTGTCAATTCATGACTAAGATTGACCGATTTTACTTCGGTCTCCGGACTTCTGACATTATTAATTTTCTTAATTCTGTTAAAATGGGTCTGGTTGATAACATTACTTATCTCTCAAGATAGTGTATTGAACCAGACCATTAAGGGAGTTTTTGAAATCAGAATCTTCGAAAGTATCTAAAATATCCAAGGCTTCATTATAGTTTTTTTCCATAACTTTTTGGGCATATTCTATACCTCCAGAGCCTTTTACAAATTCGATCACTTCCTTTACTT
>CAZDRA010000213.1:0-4897 GCA_964507705.1 uncultured Roseivirgaceae bacterium
CTACAGTTGTTTATGACCTTAACCTGACGGCTATGGCCTGCCGGCAGGCAGGGAAGTCCGGAGACCGAAGTGAAGATGTGTAAAAAGACCAATGTCCGACTAAAAAACACTATTTGTTGTTTATATCAACTGGCCTGTTCTTCCCTGCCTTTGCTGATAGGCTTTAGGGGCTTTATCCTTTTCAGATTGGACTCAATTTTAAATACATTTTTTACGCTCTGTTTTTTTCATCAATCACCACAATATTTTGATCTATTAACTTTGTAACCTTACACAGTTATGATTTTATTGCCCTCCACCTCCTTTGAATAAGCATAATTATCAATATTCGCCACTTCAATTTCAATAAAATTTATTTGACAAAAAGAATTTTTATATGATCAGAATTGTCCATTTTTTATTCATACTAATCAACATCATCTCAATTTCGAGCTATGCGCAGCAAGTTGATCTGGAAAGAGGTTTGGTATCTTACTATCCTTTCGATACAAATACTGATGATGTGGTTGGGGTTAATCATGGAAAAAATCAGGGTGCCTCGCTGGAAGAAGGCAGATGTGGAGATATGGCCTACAGTTTCAATGGATATCTGGATTATATAGATTGTGGAAACGATAAATCATTAAATGGAAATTGGGGAGGTCTGAGCTTGTCAGTTTGGGTTAAACCCGATAGGATATCGGAATTTCAGATGGCAACCATTATGGCCAAATGGGCATTTAATACCGAAAAGGATCATTTTGGGTTGTGGCTCAATAGCAGTTATAAAGTTATTATGGCTGTCAGCTCTCCCGGAGTTATGGAAAATGGTGTTTTTAGTAAATCAACCCTGGCATTTGACGAGTGGCACCACATAGTAGCCAGTTGGAGGCGAAATGGGGAAATCAGAATTTATATCGACGGCAAACTTGACAAGCTCGGTAAACAAACAGGGAAATACATCAATGTCAGATCACCTTTGCCATTAAAAATTGGAAGACAAATAAATGGTAGAAGTCGCCCATACAAGGGATGGATTGATGAAGTCAGAATTTATAAAAGAGCTTTGTATGACAGCGAGGTGGAGGTGCTTTATCAGCAGGGAAAAGTGATCTGCGAAAAGGTGATTGTCAAGGGTCGTGTACTAAATAAAATCACGAATGAGCCGGTACAAGCAGACGTCATTTTTGAAAATATGAATGACGGAAGTATCTACAATAAAATAAAAACCAATGGCCCTGAGGCAACCTACGAATTGATTCTTCCTTTGGGCGGAAAATTTGGATTCTTTGCCGATACCGAAAATTATATGGCTGAAAATCAGCAATTAAGTACCGAAAATAGAATGCTGGATGAAGTAATAGAACGCGATCTTTATGTAGTACCGCTGGAAGTAGGTCAAAAAATTCGACTCAATAATATTTTCTTTGACTTTTCGAAGGCAACACTTCGGGAAGAATCATTTCATGAACTGGACAGGGTGCTTCCATATTTTGAAAAATTCCCCAATCTAAAGATTGAGCTCTCAGGACATACAGATGCTGTAGGGTCCAATGAAGCAAATCTTAAGTTGTCTGACGCCAGGGCAAACTCGGTCAGAGAATATTTGATTAGTAATGATGTGAGAATTGATAAAATAGAGGCTGTTGGATATGGTGAGTCACAACCTGTTGACACAAACGATACCGATGAAGGCAGACAATCTAATCGAAGGGTAGAAATAAAGGTGCTGGAAAAATAATAATTGGATTTTCTGAATTATTAGAGGTCTCCTTTATAAATTGGGTTTGAATAAAATCTAATAACTACAGCTATGAAAAATTATATCGCTTTATTTTCCATAATCTATTTTATAAGTATAGCTGCATTTGCGCAGGAATCTAAACAAGAAGCCAAGGAAAGAAAAAAGAAAGAGGAGTATGAAAAAATACTTGATCTTGTAAAATCAGAAAATTTTGAGTTTATCGCCAGAAAGGCCAACCCGCTAAAAGGGCGACAGATTGACCTTACAACCAGGCAAAATTTTTTACGAATTGAAAAAGAAAATGCTTCAGCAGAGATGCCCTATTTTGGAAGGGCATTTAGTGGTGGATATTCCAGTAGTGATGGAGGAATAAAATTTGATGCCCCAATGGATAATTATAATTTTCAACAAAATGATAAAAAAAGGCGAGTAACTATATCCTTTAAAGTAAAAGGAGATGGAGACATTTATAACTGCACGCTCACTGTTTCAAGTATGGAAAGCACTTCTCTATCAGTAACTAGCAACACCAAACAAGGGATATCTTATAATGGGCTTTTAAAAGAAATAACGGAAAACCCTTAAAGTACTAATTGAAATGGCCTTCCTGTTTTATTTGTTGCAAATGGAAATTCCCTTAATATATCAAGTGCAAGCTGTCAATTAAAAATATTTTTAATTGTGAAATCATTTAAACTCAACAATTTATTCTCAAATATTCAGGTTAATTTTGTATTTCAAATTGTAAAATTATGTTGAGGAGCGATATAGAACTCATGGCACCTGCTGGGGATTTTGAATCTTTGCATGCCGCAATTCAAGGTGGAGCAGACGCAGTTTATTTTGGAGTTGGAAAACTGAATATGCGTTCCGGGTCTGCCAAAAACTTCACCATCGATGATCTGCCGAAAATCATTCAAATTTGCAAAGGTGCCAATGTCAAATCATACCTAACCCTAAATATTGTAATGTATGACGAAGAACTGGACGAAATGCAATATCTGGTTTCTAAAGTCAGGGAAGCTGGAATTTCAGCAATAATTGCCACAGATCCGGCAGTGATAAATGCAGTGAGCAGCCAAAGTATTCCATTGCACATATCTACTCAGGCAAATATCAGTAATGTAGAAAGTGTGAAATTTTATGCAGGCTTTGCAGATGTGATGGTACTTGCCAGAGAGTTGACCACTGGACAAATGAAGCATATTTGTGAAAGTATCGTAAAGGAAAAAATTAAAGGGCCTTCCGGGGAACTGGTGAGAATTGAAGTTTTTGTTCATGGGGCACTTTGTATGGCTGTTTCAGGTAAATGCTACCTCAGTTTGCACCAAAGTAATAAGTCTGCAAACCGTGGTGCATGCAGGCAAGTTTGCCGAAAAGGGTATGAGGTAATGGATCTTCATTCCGGTGAAAAACTCAATGTCGACCACGAATATATCATGTCTCCGAAAGATTTGAATACACTATCTTTCATTGATAAAATTATAGATACAGGAATAAAAATTTTGAAAATTGAGGGAAGAGGCAGATCACCGGAATATGTAAAAACTGTAACCGAAGCCTACCACAAAGCTTTGATTGCCTTAGAAAAGGGACAATTTAATCAACAGTACATTGAAGCTGCTGAAGGAAGATTAGAAAAAGTATTCAATCGAGGATTTTGGGATGGATATTATTTGGGAAGGAAGCTTGGAGAATGGAGTGGTAAGTACGGATCTTCTGCCACAAAGAGAAAAGTTTACCTTGGCAAGGGCATCAATTATTTCAGCAATATTGGTGTCGCAGAATTTCTAATCGAAAGCCAGTCTCTTCAGCTAGGGGATGAAATCATTATTACCGGTCCCACAACAGGAGTGATAGAAGCAAAAGTTGAGGAGATTCGTGTTGATCTTAAAAATGTAGATACTTGCGCCAAAGGAGAATATTGCTCTATTCCCATAAAAATCAAAGTACGAAGAGCTGATAAGCTTTATAAAATTGTTGATGCCGGGAAAGTTGTTGCTCAATAATTTTAAGGTACTCTTAAATTTATTATGACCGGCTCCATAAACAATGCAATTTCCGGGTATTTGTTAGCCTGCATTTTATCCTTATTGAGCATCGCCTAAAAACTGGAAATAACCCTATCATATTTCCAGCGTTTTCCCTCCCTGCTCGATGGATTCAAATATCTTATCTACAATAATCATATCCTTCAGACCTTCTTCTCCCGGTACGCGCATGGGCTTTTTATTGATAATACACCAGGCCACCTCATCCATTTGCCGAGCCTGTTGATTCACTTGCTTGAAGTTAAACTCTCCTTTACTTTTTTTACCCATGATTCCATTGTAAGACGAAAAGGGATCCAGTTCATACCATCCTTTTTCACAAAATACTTTTAAGTAATTAAAATTGGCATGAAACCCAGTCTCGCAATTGGCGACTGTACCACTGGGAAATTGCAGTTGAAATGAAGTAACTTCATCTGCTTCAATTTTATCAGGACGAATCTTAAATGTTTGGGCCGATACGGAAATTGGCTCTTCACCGGTAGCATATCTGGCGGCCTGCAAAGGATATACCCCCATGTCCATCATCGCACCACCAGACAATTCTTTTTTAGATTTCCAACTGTCAAAAGAACCCATATTAAATCCTGCTCCTGTAGAGATTTGCCTGATGTCTCCAAAATCTTTGTCTTTGGCCAGGCGCATTATCTCCTGGGTATTGGGTTCATAATGCATCCGGTATCCTATGGATAGACGAACATTATTTTCATTGCAAGCAGCGATCATCTCCTGGCATTCTGCCGCATTGATGGCCATGGGTTTTTCACATATTACATGCTTGCCTGCCCTGGCTGCCCGAATGGTAAACTCTTTGTGCAATCCATTGGGCAAAACAACATATACAATATCAATTTCTTTGTTGCTGACGATTTCATCAAAATTGTCATAGTTATAAATGTTCTCTTTTTTGAGCTTATATTTGGTGGACCATTCCTCAGCCTTTGAAGGTGTACCGGTAATTATCCCTGCCAGGTAGGTGTTTTTGCACATTTGTATGGAAGGTGCTAATATTTGTGTACTGTAATATCCGAGGCCCATCAATGCCAGGCCGAGTTTCTTTTTACCGGACTCGTTGCTGTTTGCACAACTGATAATTGATGGTGCAGCCATGGCTGTGATAATA
>CAZDRA010000214.1:0-4893 GCA_964507705.1 uncultured Roseivirgaceae bacterium
CACCTGTGGTATTGTAACCTTTGAATGAAGAAATGGAAGCTACTAAAAAGGCAAATACAACTGATTTTATTAGCGCAAAAGCTACATTGAACCCCAAGAAATCTGCTCTTATTCCATAGATATAATCTTGTGGTGTGATGACTCCGGCAAGTGTACCTGCAAAATATCCTCCAACTATAGCTAAAAATCCAGCAAGGATCACTAGTAACGGATACATAAGCAAGCTTGCTATTATTTTAGGTAGAGCAAGGAAAGAAACAGAATTTATGCCCATTACCTCTAAGGCATCTACTTGCTCGGAAATTTTCATCGTGCCCAGCTCACTGGCAATATTTGACCCGGCTTTTCCAGCAAAAACAATTGCTGTAATTGTTGGAGCGAGTTCAAGTAGTGTCATGTCTCTAACCACTAGGGCGATCACATATCTGGGAATAAGCGGACTTACCAAGTTATAGGCTGTTTGAATACACGTTACAGCTCCAATAAATGTCGACACAATTGTAACAATAACGATGGAGTCAATGCCAACTTTGATGCACTCCTCAAGAATTTGTTTAGTGTAGGTTTTTAGTGGTTCTCTTTTTACAAAGAGGTTTCCCAGAAATATAAAATACTTACCTATTCCATGCATAAAGTCAGATCTTTTCTTAAAGTCATAAATATCTTTAATAGATTAGTTAAATTCCATTAATGTCCATTCTCTTATTAAGCTCTTTAATCTTGTCATAAATTAAGTCAAGCTTGCCCTCACTAACTTCTTTTAACTCTTCGAATGCTTGATCCAGTAATTTTGAGTGATCTCTCAAATACTTCAATTTGGTTTCAGCAATCATTCTAATACACTCAACTTTTTTATTTAATTCTTCTATTTTGATAATTTTATTTTAAAGTTGGTGGATCATTTAATTATAAAGTTGAGTCCACTCCGAAAACACACAAAATCTAAAAAGGTTATTTTGGCGATATTTTCATTTTTCTCAATTAGCTGATGCTCAGGCATCACCGAATCTCAAAAAATAAAATTCTCACCTGCCTGCCGGCATAGGCAAGTCCAAAATAACTCTTCTTATAAAAATTGTCTGTTTTCGGAGTGGACTCAATGCTAAAGATACAATATTGTCAATATAATTTGAGTTTCATTGCGGATTGATGGGAAAAAGATAATATTTTCGATTATAGCTTATTCTTAAAATAATTACATCATAAATTATATTGGTAAATGAAGAAAGTTGCTGTTATTACCGGGGGCACTAAAGGTATTGGAAAATCCACCATATTTAAATTTGCAAAACATGGATATGATATTATAACCTGCGCCAGGACCAAAGCTGATTTACAGCAATTAGAAAAGGAAATAAGTACAAAATTTCCAGACATTAAATTTTTCGCCAGTCAAGTTGATATGTCTGAAAAGTTGCAAGTACTTGATTTTGCAAAATTTATAAACTCCACAGAAAAATCAATAGCAGTGTTGGTGAATAATGCAGGTGTTTTTCTTCCAGGAGAAATAAGAAATGAACCTGATGGACAACTAGAAACTACGATTAATACAAACCTTTATGGTGCATACTATCTTACACGCAGTGTCCTACCAAATATGATAAAAAATAGGAATGGTCATATTATTAATATTTGCTCCATTGCCAGCATTACACCATATTCCAATGGTGGTTCTTATTCGATATCGAAATATGCTATGCTGGGCATGACCAAGGTGTTGCGCGAAGAAATGAAACAGCACGGCATTCGTGTCACAGCTGTGCTCCCCGGAGCTACGCTCACAACGAGCTGGGAGGGTGTGGATTTGCCTGATTCAAGGTTTATTAAATCTGATGACGTTGCTGATGCTATCTATGGGGCTTATTCACTTTCTAAAAATGCTGTTGTAGAAGAAATAATAATCAGACCTCATGAAGGAGATATTTAGTCCCTTGAAAAGCTACGAATGTTAATGAGATATTTAAGCAGCTGTATTTATTAATGATAGAATGCCTGTCCGCCGAAGCTTTTGCGTAGGAGGAATAGAATGATGAAATGATGGACAGTAGAATCTTGAATTCAAGTAAAGCATATGACTCACTCAATTAGTTTTTAATATTTATTTTATTTCTAAATTCTTTGTTTTTTCATTATGCAAATCAATACCAAAGAACCATGCATGTCACAAAAAAGGAGAAAATTAAAATTAGAAATAAATCCTTTTATGTACATTGTCTTTAGAATTATAAATTGTTGCTACGATGAAAAATTTATATCTGAAAGGAACGGAAGAGACACCTGAGATCGTTTTTGATAAAGACAAGCCTGAGTTTCGCGTAACTGGAAAGTCCTATATGGAAGATGCCACAGCACATTATACCAAAGTAATTGATTGGCTTCAAGAATATAGTAAAAAGCCCAATCCTTTCACCAACTTTAAGTTCGAACTGGAGTATGTAAATACAGCATCTTCAAAGATTGTGCATGATATATTAAATGCACTAGACGATATGTACCTTGAAGGAAATGAAGTGATTATAGAATGGCATTACTATGAGGAAGATGAGGATATGCTTGAGTTGGGTCAAGAATTCAAAGAAGTTTATGAAGTACCTTTTAAGTTTGAAGAGATTGGATATGGCCGTTCTGATAATCTTTTCGAGATTGAGTGACGACTCTGAAAGATCGTAATTTTCAGATCACATACATTTAAGATATTGTAATTTTCACTTCATCTCATTGAGATTCCTATCTCTTTATAATCTTCTTTTGCAAGTTTCCTTTTTCTGCAATAATTCTCATCACATAAATTCCTGAGGTCCATTTGAAAGAATTTTCAATAGAAAAATCAAGATATCCTGCTTTATCGGCAATTCTTTTGCCTATATAATGTTGCCTTCCAAAGGCATCAACAACCATAATAGTGACCAATTCTTCTTCATTGAGACCCGATACAAGAATAGAAACAGATTCATCTCTGAAAGGATTTGGGTAAACATTTAATTCTAAGACATTATCAGTATTAGGCATTTGTACTAATATTACTCCCAAATCAGCCACCGTCCCATCAAAATCCGTTTGCTTCAATCTGTAATAAGAAATTCCGTTATATGGTCTTTCATCTTCATAAGAATACTTATTGGAGATGGTACTTGTTCCCGAACCATCAACATTTGCTATTTCCGTAAAATTAATGCCGTCTTTTGACCGATATAATGTAAAATAATCATTGTCGATTTCATTGGCTGTTTCCCATGTTAATCTTACAGTACCATTTTCTGCAAATGCCTCAAAGCTTGTTAAGCCTACAGGAAGAGGATTGTTTCCAAATGCAGAACCGAATGTAATTGGGCTAAATGAAGTAAATGTATCATTTGATAATACCGATCCGGAAGCAGCGGTTCCAGTAGAGCCTCCCTGACCTTTACTTATCCAATCTGCTCCATCGTAGTGTGCTACAACCAAATCACCTCCTGATAAATCGGTGATTTCACTTCGCGTACCATCTTCCCAATATAACCTGACTCTTGGCGTACTGATACCTGAGTTTTGATCAACTGTCCAATGTTCAATTCCGGTAACTTCTACCAGTGGCCCGCCGGATTGAGATATGCTTCCTCTGTCTGCAGCAGCTACATCAAAGTATTGCGCCTGAAATTGGTTGTTGTCTGACAACGGAATATCTTCCAATCCGATTCTGGCATATATGCTACCTACACCTATGTGAAAAGTGAAGTCATCATTGCCAGTTCTTCTGAATGGACCATCAACATAACTGTTGCTTGACCCACCTGAGAAGGATCCTCCATTTAAGTGAAGGATATCGGTAGAATTTGTCTCTATATTTCCATCTGTCAGTGTAAGCAAAGCTGTTACTTCAATGGGGTCATTTAAAGTAATCTGTGGTGCAATTCCCGAATTATTATCGACAGTCACATTATACAAACTAAGTAAACTGCTGGAAGTAATAGATTGCAAGGAAGACCCATTAAACACTAATGTTCCGGTATTGGCATTAATAGTCCCTGTGTTTTGCAGATTCCCCTGTAATGACGCAGTAAATGTACTTAAATTGATAACGCCTGAAACCGTTAAATCATTAACAACAGAAACATTTGAAGCCAACGAAACACCACTTGAATTTGAAATGTTAAGGTTAAATAGGTCGCTTCCACTTACGCTAAGATTATATGCTGAAGTCCCAGCCAAAATAATTGTCCCATTTCCATGAGTAAATGTCCCGGTAGCACTTATGTTAAATGATCGTGTGCCCCCCGATGTATTTGTTGCAGTAATAGTATGAGCTGGGTTTGTTATTTGCAATTCACCATCTGTAAGTGTAAAGTTTTCAGATATTTGAATTGGGTCAACTGTCTCAAAAATTGCATTCCCATTTCCTCCATCATCGCTATCCAAGGTCAATGAGCTAAACGAGCTCCCGCCTGTTTCTATAGATATGTTACTCGATGCTGCATCTAATTGCACAATACTACCTACACCGGCTGAATATGTATTGAGGTTTGTCCAATTTCCAGCGACCTTAATAGTTCCTGAGGTATGGGTAACGGTTCCTGAGTTTAAGAATATCCCTTCTAAATCCAGCATCTTACTACCATCAATGGTCAGTGATCCTCCGGCATCAATTGTGATATCACTTCCTACTCCATCGGCACCAGAGTTTAGCACAGGATAATTTGTCAATCCCGTAGGAATCAGGATATTATTGGCTACTAAAGGTACAATCCCTGAACTCCAGTTTGTCGTTATGTTCCAGTCTGTACTGGTTGCTCCCGTCCATGTGATTAAGTTAGAATATATCCATCTGATTCTGCCATCAGCATTGCCATTTGCTGGATTGTCATCTTCAAAAGCAGAGCCTGCCAAAACACCAGTAGCATCATCAAAGGTAATGTT
>CAZDRA010000215.1:0-4842 GCA_964507705.1 uncultured Roseivirgaceae bacterium
CTAGCGGCAATAAGTCAGATTGCAGGTTTGTTTGTCTTTAAAAATGAACTTAGCTGGGTTACACTATGTCTAATTGCAGGTGGGTATATTGGAGCATATGTAGCGGGAAGCTATGTTCATCCACATACTGATGGAATAAGCGAATATGCTGAGAAGGTACTTACCGAGCATGAACATTATGCAAGCTATGCTACCTGGTTTGGAGGCATTGGCCTATTGCTGAAACTTGTAAGTCATTTTCTATTCAAGAGAAAAATATGGGCCGAAGTTGTAGTTGCGGTTGTGCTTGTCGCTGCTGCTTACAGTGTAAGTACAGCAGGGCATTACGGTGCGCAACTCATACACATTGAGGGAATCGGTGCCCAGGGAAAATTCCTGGAAACCGAAGGACATGAACATTAAATTCAAGTAATCTATAGTACCATGGAAAGCCATTCGCAACAGCATACACAACATAGTAGTCATAATGAACATACAGGACATGACAATCCGGAACACGGGCATGCCGGACATGACCATCATCGTATGATGATTGCAGATTTCAAAAAGAGGTTTTGGATATCTATGGTTATAACTGTACCCATTTTGGTATTGTCCCCAATGATTCAGGGTTTTGTTGGTTTTGATTGGGTATTTCCCGGGAATACCTATGTTATATTTATTTTGGCTTCAATCATGTTTTTCTATGGTGGATGGCCGTTTTTGAAAGGCATGGCGGGTGAAGTGAAAATTGCCTCCCCGGGTATGATGACATTGATAGCTGTCGCTATTTCTGTTGCTTATTTCTATAGTGTAGCTGTAGTTTTTGGACTATCCGGGAAAATGTTCTTCTGGGAGTTGGCAACACTAATAGTAATTATGCTACTCGGTCATTGGATAGAGATGAAATCCGTTTTAGGAGCTTCCAAGGCTCTGGAGCTGCTTGTAAGCATGATGCCTTCAGAAGCCCATAAAATGGAAGGTGATCAAATTGTAGATATAAAGTTGGACCACCTTAGCAAAGGAGATATTATTCTTATTAAGCCTGGCGAAAAAGTCCCTGCAGATGGAATTATCACAGATGGTGAAAGCTATTTGAATGAATCTATGTTAACAGGTGAATCGAAACCGGTTAAAAAATCTAAAGAAAATAAAGTCATAGGAGGTTCGATAAATGGAAACGGATCTTTAAAGGTGAAGGTAGAGCATACCGGAAAAGACAGCTATTTAAATAAGGTAATCACGCTGGTTCAGGAAGCTCAAAAGGCGAAATCAAAAACGCAGCACCTGGCAGATCGTGCAGCAAAGTTGCTTACTTATGTCGCTCTAACTGCCGGATTTGGAACTCTGGTAGTATGGTTATTGCTCGGGTTTGAATTTTCATTTGCACTGGAAAGAATGGTTACCGTCATGGTAATTTCCTGTCCTCATGCCCTTGGGTTGGCCATCCCTTTGGTAGTGGCTATTTCTACAGCCATTTCTGCTCAAAACGGATTGTTGATTCGCAATCGGACAGCTTTTGAAAATTCACGAAAAATTTCTGCTATTGTTTTTGATAAAACCGGCACGCTAACTAAAGGAGATTTTGGAATTACCCGATATGAATCTGTTGCCGACGATTACACCAAAGAAGAAGTGATAAGATTGGCCAGCGCACTTGAGCAAAGTTCCGAACACCCAATTGCTGTTGGAGTTATAAAAAAAGTAAATGAGCTGGAAATTAAAATTCCTCAAGCAAATAGTTTCAAAGCAATTACCGGTAAGGGGGTAGAGGCAAATGTGGAAGGGAAAGATGTGAAGGTGGTAAGCCCTGGGTATTTAAAGGAAAAGTCGATTCTTGTACCCGAAGAGGCTTATGTCAATGAAGCTGAAACAGTAGTTTTTGTGATTATCAATAATCTTTTGGCAGGCTACATTGCGATGGCAGATGAAATACGCCCTGAATCGAAAAATGCCATTTTACAATTCAAAAAGAACAACATCAAAGTGATGATGGCTACCGGAGATAATGAGTTAGTAGCCAAAACTGTAAGTAGTCAGCTGGGACTGGGTGGGTATTTTGCCGAAGTACTTCCACATCAAAAAGTGGAGATTGTGAAGGAGTTGCAGAACAGAGGAGAATTTGTAGCCATGACCGGAGATGGGGTAAATGATGCACCTGCACTGGCGCAGGCTGATGTGGGTATTGCAGTAGGTTCGGGTACTGATGTGGCAGCAGAAACAGCAGATATAATTCTTGTGAATAGTAATCCACAGGATATTTTGAATCTAATTTTGTTTGGAAAAGCTACTTATAAAAAAATGATACAAAATCTAAGGTGGGCCACGGCTTACAATGTCTTTGCAATTCCATTGGCAGCCGGTGTACTATTCTCAGTTGGGTTTATTTTAAGTCCGGCAGTAGGTGCTGTATTTATGAGTTTAAGTACAATTATAGTGGCGATAAATGCACAGTTATTAAAAAGACAGATAAAAAAATAATGTGTGATTGATCAATTAATTATTCTATAAAATCCGTATTGACTAACTGTTTTTGGGGATTAGTTTATTTTTTTTCAGAACTTATAGCTATGAATACGAGTAAGAAAGCCAATGTAAAATGTAGTGAATGCAAAAACAACCAATGTTTTATAAAGGCATGTAGTTCTGGATACATATCTCTACTAAATGAGAATAAGAATCAAATAATAGTTGCAAAAGGTCAGTATGTTTTCCAGGAGGGCAGCCCGGTTTTTGGAATTTATTTTATACAAGAAGGAAAAGTAAAAATTGTCAGTTCAAATACTGAAGGGAAGGAGCAAATAGTTCGTCTTGCAGGTGATGGACATATTCTTGGGCATAGAGGATATGAAGGTGAAACCTATCCCATTGGAGCGGTTGCGTTGGAAGAATCAAGAATTTGTTTTTTAGATAATGATGTTTTACTTAATGCCTTTAAAGCAAACTTTGATTTTTTATATAATGCGATGATGTTCTATTCAAAGGAATTGCGGAAAAGCGAAATAAGAGCAAGGCTTTTTGCTCAAATGTCAGTTGAAGAAAAAATTATTTATACATTAGTTTACATCACTGATACTTTTGGGTTAAGTAAGAATGAAAACCAGCTTGATATTGTATTATCCAGACAAGAAATGGCAAAAATTTCGGGAACAAACGCCAGCCAGATTAGTCGGACAATTGCCATGCTCAAAGATATTGAGATGGTAAGGACTCAGGGTAACAAGATCTATATAATTGATTATGATGGTATTAAGAAAAAGATAAATTCCCATATCGAAGATTATTTTTTTTAATTCTGCACGTTTGATTATTGAAATGTTTTGTTATCGATGAAGAATTTTATACTCCTTTACTTTCTTTCCATTATGTGATTAATGTCATTTTACATGAAATGTACATGCCTTAAATTTACCGGGGTCAATAAAGACTGTAAAGAGCATGAGACTCGAAGATGAAATTATGCAAACCAAGCCTTTTGAAAATCCTTACCATAAGGCAAGTATAAACTTGATTTATACAGGGAAATGGATTATCAGTTTGCATAATGAGCTTTTTCAATTGTTTAACCTGACACTTCAACAATATAATATTCTCAGGATTTTAAAAGGGAGATTCCCCAAACCTGTAACCCTAAAATATATTAGAACAAGGTTGCTGGATAAAATGTCTGATGCTTCACGAATAGTAGAAGTGATGCATAAAAAAGAATTATTGAATAGAAATTATAATCCTGCCGATAGGCGCAAAGTTGATATTTCACTCACCAAAAAGGGAATTGACATAATCTCTGAAGTTGAGAAACACCATAAAACACTTTTTAATCACCTATCGACACTTAATGTTGAGGAAGTGAATCAATTGAACTTTTTGCTTGATAAAGCAAGAGGATGATTTTTGCGTTACGAAATAACAATCAACAAGGTAATAGTCCTTTCTTTCTTAAATACCCTCAATCTGCCTCGACGGAAATATTGGGCTTTCTGGTTTTCATCATTCCCATGAATAAGCTATCCGTTATTGCGAGAATTAATATTTTTTCAAAATGCGCAAACCTGCCTTTGTGGGGTCTTCCTTTTGGAGACCCCGCAACTTACGCAGAGTCCAAAAGAGACCCTGCGCGAGGACGTCTGTTAAGATTTAGTCATGGGTACATACATGGCAGTCTGGCTGCCGCTATTAAGATAACAGTTGAATCAAATAGATAGTACTTCCTGCGTTTTCGCAAAAAACTTTATGCAATAAAACACAATATACCCTGAGTTGCATCAGGGTTTAATATATATGACGATGCTACTTTTGTCTTAGATGTTATAACAACAAATGGTATAACAATAAAAAATGTTAACTATTTAAAACTAAAGTAAAATGAGCGAACAAATAAAAATAAGCGTACTATCAACTGTTCTTGTCGGAGTGATGTTCCTTTTTTCAGGTTGGACTTCTTCAACCTCAGGAGGGCCCTGGACAGCACCTACATCTTCTAAAACTATTAATAATCCATTGAAAGGAGATGTTCAGGCCATTAAATCAGGTAAAAAGCTTTTCACAAACATGTGTGCAATATGCCATGGAAATAAGGGGCGTGGTGATGGCATTGCCGGAATGGCTTTAAATCCAAGGCCTGCAAGTTTAGATGCACCCCTTGTTCAAGATCAGACAGACGGAGAAATATATTGGAAATTAACTGAGGGTAGAGCACCAATGGCTTCGTACAAGGACATGTTAACGGAAGAACAACGATGGCAGTTGGTCAATTATATGAGAACATTTTAGAAATAGAAATTATGAAAAGCACTTTAATACTTATCGTTGCATTTTTTTCAACTCTTGCGCTAAATGCCCAAGAAGCGACAAGCACATTTA
>CAZDRA010000216.1:0-4714 GCA_964507705.1 uncultured Roseivirgaceae bacterium
TAGCTTAATAATTATTTTTAACAAAAAAATTTAAGATATGATAGACAGACTAACAAGGAAAGAAAAGAAAATATGCGTTGTGGGATTAGGGTATGTAGGTTTACCGGTTGCCCTGGAATTTGCACGTAACTTTAAAGTAGTAGGATTTGACATCAACCAAAAGCGGATTGAATTGATGCAGAAAAGTATTGATCCGAGTAATGAATTGGAACCTTCTGAGTTTAAAGGATGTGATATTGTATTCACCTCCAATCCTGAAGATATTAAAGAGTGCATATTTTTTGTTGTTGCAGTTCCAACCCCAATCAATGAGCACAAAAACCCTGATTTGAGACCTCTGATTGGCGCCAGTAAAATCGTTGGAAGCGTATTGAAAAAAGACGATATTGTAGTCTTCGAATCGACAGTTTATCCCGGATGTACAGAAGAGGATTGTGTGCCTGTGCTCGAGGCAGAGTCAGGCTTGAAATTTGGAAAAGGTTTTACAGTAGGTTATTCGCCCGAAAGGATTAATCCCGGAGATAAAGTACACACGCTTACTACTATTACCAAAGTTGTGAGTGGAAGTGATGCAGCTACACTAAAAATTGTTTCTGGAATTTATAGTATAATTATTGATGCAGGTGTTCATGAAGCCAGTTCTATAAAGGTAGCTGAAGCGAGCAAAATCATTGAAAATACCCAGCGTGACCTCAACATCGCCTTGATGAATGAGTTGTCGTTAATTTTTAAAAAAATGAATATCAATACATTTGATGTATTGGATGCCGCCGGTACAAAATGGAATTTTCTTAAGTTTTTCCCCGGATTGGTAGGCGGGCATTGTATCGGGGTAGATCCATATTATCTTACCCACAAAGCCATGCAATTGGGTTATTTTGCCAAAGTAATTACCTCGGGACGAAATATCAATGATGATGTTCACCACCAGATAGGTAAGGAAATTGTTCAATATCTGATTGGGCAAGATAAGTCTCTGAAACGAATGAAAGTTTTGGTAATGGGTGTTACCTTTAAAGAAAATGTAAGTGATATTCGCAATTCGAAAGTTCCTGAATTGATAAAGGAATTATTGGAGTTTAGTATAAATATTGATGTGATTGATCCTTTTGCTGATCCAAAGGAATTTCATGACGAATATGGAATAACACTTGCAAAAGGCCCTTCTGAAATATACGATGCAGTGGTTATGGCTGTAAACCATTCGCAATACCAGCAACTTGACGAGGCCTATTTCAAAGAACTTATGGGAGGCCAGGGAATGATTTATGATGTAAAAGGAGTTTACAGAGGAAAGATCAAAGATTTAAAATATTTGAGTCTATAAGAAATCGGCATTGATGAATAAAACTACAAAATATATTTCTCAAAATCGGGAGCTCATCCGATTTCTGGCATTGTCATTTGCTATACTTTTGGCATGGGTGTTACTTTCTGTCGTCTTCCCATCCTTCATTGGTGATTTGCACTATATTATCATAAAACCCCAAGCGGATATCAGTGCATTTATTTTGAGATTGTTGGGATTTAATATTGCTCAGGAATATATGGTAGGTGGATGCGAAGCAAGTTTGATATTCGTAGGATATGGTAATGTTTGCGTCGGGGTCGGCTGTAGCGGGCTGGAGCTTTTTTTATTATTTATTGGGTTTATAGCTTTAATGAAAGGCAGGTTGAGGGACAAGCTATGGTTTATCCCTTTGGGAATCACCGGCATTTTTATATTAAATATCATACGCATATTTGTCTTGTGCATCATCTACTATTACCATCCTGACTATCTGGATTTTAACCATAAGTACACTTTTGTCATAATTGTTTATGGCGCTATTTTCGGGTTGTGGGTATTGTGGGTAAATAAATTTGCTCACCTAAAAAGCAATAGCGAATAGAACCCGAATTGTATTAAAGGTAAAAGATAAGTTTAATTGCCCGGCCAAAATATGCAGTGATTGCAAGCAACAAAAATGAAAAAATACACTTTCGTATTTCCGTTAATTTTTATTCTCGTAATTGCTTACTGGAGATATACCTATATCATCAATCCGAATTTTTTGGGAGAGCAGATGATGGTAAATATTAGAGACTTAAAATTTTCCCAAAATACATTAAGTACTTTTGTCACCGTCAGATCAATTATTATTTACTGGACACTTTTTTTACTAGGAAATACGGCACTTTACTTGACAATATTTGGTTGGTCTGAAAAGTTGAAATCTATTATTGGACTGTATTTGCTTATTAGTTTTGTAAGCGCATTATTTTTTGCATTTGACGCCTTTTGGATAAAATCAACCTTCTCCTTTGATCTTGCAGCAATTCTAAAAAATTTTATTTTAAGCCCAGTATTTACCGCAGTAATCTATTTGATAGTATCATACTTTCAATGGTTTGAAAAGCCTTCATAAACCCATAAAACCAGTCATTCAGTTCAATCATCAATCAGGCCGGGGCGACGGTCTTTCGTACGTTGAATGGATTCGTTTTGTCTCCATTCTTCAATTTTAGATGCATGTCCCGAGAGCAAAATTTCCGGTACTATTAGTCCCCGATAATCAGCAGGCCTTGTGTAAACTGGTGGTGCAATAAGATTGTCTTGAAATGAATCGCTCAAGGCAGAAGTCTCATCAGACAACACTCCCGGGATCAAGCGAATGATAGAGTCGGCAAGCACAATTGCGCCCAACTCGCCTCCCGACAGTACATAGTTTCCAATACTAATTTCCTTTGTAACCAAATGCTCTCGCACTCTTTCATCAACACCTTTGTAATGACCACAGAGCAAGATCAGATTGTTATATAACGAAAGTTGGTTGGCAATGGATTGGTTGAGTAATTCACCATCCGGGCTTAGGTATATGATTTCATCATATTTTCTTTCAGCTTTTAATTTGGTAATGCATTTATCAATTGGCTCAACCTTCAGTACCATACCCGCGCCGCCACCATATTGATAATCATCTACCTGTCGCTGTTTATTGATAGAGTAATCACGCAAGTCGTGTACATGAATCTCTACAATTTTTTTATCCTGAGCTCTTTTTAGGATAGAATGGTTGAAAGGACTTTCAAGAAGATCGGGCAGGCAGGTAATAATATCAATTCTCATAACATTAATCAGATATAAATTTCTAATAAACCCTCTGGTAGAGTAACATATACTTCCCTTTTTTCATGATTAGCTATATTAACTATCGAATTCGAAATAGGAATCAAAACTTCCTTTTCCAAGTATTTCATAGAAATAAGGTCTTGCTTTCCTCCGGTAAATATATTTTCTATTATCCCTAATTTTCCATGCAGTTGATCTACAATTTCATACCCTATAACTTCATGATAATAAAATTGATTTTTACTTAACTCAGGAAGAAGCTCTATCGGAAGAAGTAGTGAACAGGAATTCAACTCATTTGCTTCTTGTATGGAATTGATGTCTTCTAAATAAAGAATGCCTTTAATCCCATTAATTTGAAGAGAAGAAATAAAAAATGGAACCAAGTTATCGCCTAACCTGACAATCACTGATTCCATTTTATTGTATTTTGTTGGATCATCAACATCCAACTGAATATTTACTGCTCCTTTAAGCCCATGCGGTTTGAGGATATAACCTATTTCAAAGTATTCTTCAAGCTGCATAGCAAAGAAAGATTATTTTTTATCCTCTTCCTTTTTTTCTTCAGCTTTAGCTTCTTTTTTAGTCTCTTCAACCTTAGCATCTACAGCTTTTTCTTCTTTAACTGGAGTTTCCACTTTTTCTTCAGTAGGAGCTTCAGCTTTTGGCTTTTCAGTTGCTTCGGTTTTTACTTCTTCGACCTTTTCTTCTACTGGAGCTGGTTCAGCTTTTTTATCTGAGGCTTCAACTTTAGGCTCCTCTGTAGGGATTGCCTCCTCTTTAGTTTGCTCCTTTGCTTCCTCTGCTACAGCTACTTCTTCTTCAGCTGGAGCTTCTTCAACAGGAACTAACGCAGCCAATTTTTTCTTTAATGCTTCAGCTTTAGCTTCATTGATTTTTTTCTCAGCATCTAATCTTGCTTTAGCCTCATCTGCTTTTATTTTAGCTAGTGAGTCTAAGGTTCCTGAAAGTTCAGCTTCTTTGGTTTTTTGCCAATCTGCAAATTTTGCATCAGCTTGTTCTTGCGTGATGGCTTCTTTTAATACGCCAACCTGCAAATGTTTTTTAAGCAAGATACCTCTAACAGAAAGAATTCTTCTTGCGGTATCTGTTGGTTGAGCACCTTTCAGTAACCAATCCAGAGTTTTTTCATCATTGATAACAATTGTTGCTGGATTTGTAAGGGGATTATAAGTTCCCAATTTTTCTATAATTCTACCATCTCGTGGTGATCTGGCGTCTGCTACGATCACGTCGTAGGTTGCCAACTTTTTGCGTCCTCGACGCGCTAATCTAATTTTTACTGCCATTTACTTTTTTGTTAATTAATTTATGGATCACGTCCATTGTAAAAAGGAGTGCAAAAATAGTGGAAATTCCTTAAAAAGTAAAAGCCTATGGATAAATCTTAGTAAAAGCAAAAATAATGAATAAAATGCGCAAGGGTTATATATTGATGATGCTAACGTTTATTAGCTGAGTTAATTAGTTTTATCACCCCTTATCAAATATTTCATGTTTGTTGGATAATTCGTTCGTGTGAATCACTGTATTTTGTGCGTCTGATAAAATACCACTTTTGGTTTTAGATATAATATT
>CAZDRA010000217.1:0-4710 GCA_964507705.1 uncultured Roseivirgaceae bacterium
AGCAAATCCAGGATATTGTAGAAATGGTACTGCAAGCTGCAGGAGAATATGAAGCTGCTAAAAGTTACATTCTGTACAGAGCCGAGCACGCCAAAATGCGTGAGACAAGACCTGTTCCTGATGAAGTGAAGGAAGCTTTCGAAGCATCAGATACTTATTTCCCTACCCAAATACAGAAATTTCAGTTTTACGATAAATATGCCAGATTTACCTACGCACATGGGCGCAGAGAAACTTGGGTTGAAACTGTTGACCGCACAATAGATTATCTGAAAGAGCTTTCAGATTTTAGGCTTCAGCCGTTAACTTACCAAAGGTTGAGGCATGGCATTCTCAATATGAAAATTATGCCTTCGATGAGACTTTTGGCCATGGCCGGTCCTGCAGCAAGGAGAAATAATATCAGTATTTACAATTGCTCATATATGCCGGTAGATAGCATAGACTCATTTGTCGAGGCCATGATTATCTCAATGAGTGGTTGTGGAGTTGGCTATTCTGTCGAGGCAGAATACATTGAGAAATTGCCAAGAATTCGCAGGCAAAAGAAAGAACAAGCGAGCCAGCATGTTGTAGAAGACTCTACAGAAGGCTGGGCAGATGCCTTAAGAACCGGCCTGGAGGCATGGGTCAGCGGACGGGATGTGCTGTTTAATTATTCGTTGGTCAGACCTGCCGGAGCTGTTTTAAGAATTAAAGGGGGCAGAGCCTCAGGTCCAGAGCCGTTAAGGGTATTACTTGATTTTGCAAGAACAAGAATATTTGCAAGACAAGGATCTACCTTACGATCTCTCGATGGACATGATATTATGTGTGCCGTGGGTGCGGCAGCAGTCTCCGGAGGAGTAAGGCGCACAGCAATGATTGCGCTTTTTGATCACGATGATAATGAAATGCTGCATTGTAAGGATGGAGATTTTTGGAAAAAGAACAACCAAAGATGGAATGCAAATAATTCTTCTGTCTGGCCTGAAAGAAATTTGACACAAGCAGAAATCGCCAATTTTATTCTTGGTATGGTCAATTCTGAAAGAGGAGAGCCGGGGATATTTAATAGAAGGGCCGCTGCAAATACACGCCCCAAAAGAAGAAAAATGGCAAAGTTTGGCACCAATCCTTGCGGTGAAATTATATTGAGGCCATTCCAGTTCTGTAATTTATCAGTCGCCGTTGCGCGTGAAGATGATACCATTGAAGACCTCAAAGAAAAAGTAGAGTTGGCTGCTATTCTTGGAACTATACAATCGAAGGCTACACATTTTCCCGGCTTAAGAAAAGAGTGGAGAAAAAACTGTGAGGAAGAAAGATTGATTGGTGTAGATATCAATGGCCAGCTTGATTGTGTGGCAGTGCAAGACCCTGAGAATATGAAGGTCTTAAGGCAAATTGTTGTGGATACCAATGAAAAAGTTGCCAAAATTCTTGGCATCAATAAATCTGCCGCTACCACTTGCGTGAAGCCATCGGGCAACTCTTCTCAATTGCTCAACTGCTCTCCTGGTCTGCATGCGAGATGGTCGCCATATTATGTAAGGAATATAAGAGTTGGCGCACATACGCCTGTGTATAAAGTGCTCGAAAATGCCGGTGTACCAATGGATCCGGAAAATGGTCAGACAAAAGAAAATGCAACAACATTTGTCGTTCATTTCCCAGTGAAATCGCCGGATTCTGCCATTACCAAAGGAGACCGAACGGCACTGGAGCAGTGTGAATATTGGCTACAAAACAAACTACATTATACCGAGCACAACCCAAGCGTCACGATCACATTCAAGCCTGATGAGGTTTTGGATATTATCAAGTGGACATGGGAAAATCAGGATAAAATAGGGGGTATGACTTTTCTGCCTGCTTATGATGCTTCCTTTGATCAGATGCCATATACGGAAATTGACAAAGAGCAATATGAGAAACTCAATGCTGAATTCCCGGATATAGATTTCAGTAAGATTTATCGATATGAAGAGGAAGATTTTACTACTGCCGCACAGGAATTAGCTTGCATGGCAGGTAATTGTGATGTCTTGTAATCCTCTCCTACATTTACTTCTGACTAGGTTTATCATTAATTACGAAATCTCCAGTGACAATAGTTGCTGGAGATTTTTTATATCTTTTTCCGAAATTTTTGAATCAGCATAGGTGAACTCTTTTTTTTATCGATGTATTATTGTCCAAAGGTTTTTCCTAACTTACTATCTTCAATCCAAATCTCCACAACAAAATAAACTATCGTTCTTCAACACTATCAAATAGAAATCAATATGTCTTTTAGAATAAGAATAGCAACGGAAAATGATTTTGAAGCAATACATACTTTGAACAAAGAATTTGCTCAATTCATAAAAACACCAGAGAAATTTAAAATTACCATAGCGCAAATGAGAAAAGATCAGGAGTATTTTAAATTTCTGGTTGTGGAGGATAAAGAGGGAAAGATCATTGGATTTGCAACGACTTTTATTGCCTGGTATTCGTGGATTGGAAAAACAATGTATCTCGATGATCTTTATATAATTGATGAGCATCGGGGAAACAGATTAGGATCGCAACTTATGGATGCTGTTATACAAATGGCCAAAGGGCAAAATTGTAAAAAGGTAAAATGGCAGGTTTCCAAATGGAATAAAAATGCCATAGATTTTTATAAAAAAATTGGAGCTGAAATTGATGAAGTTGACATCAACTGCGATCTTGTTTTATAATTTGCTTGAGTTCGTTGTCAAACAATATCTATGAAAGTACCAATAAGATAGTCGTGATAAATACAGTATTATTGTTGCCAATTTGACAAATTAATTTTTGTAAAATACGATTATTAGCAAATGCATAATATTGAATCTCCTTCTGTTTTTGTGATTATTCCGGCTTTCAACGAGCAAAATGCTGTCTGCAATGTCTTGGCAGAAATTCCCAAGGATCTGGTCTCTGAAATAATTGTAGTAAACAATGGTTCTACAGACAATACGGTTGAGCAAGCCTTGTCTTGTGGTGCCACAGTACTTGACGAACCCAGAAAAGGTTATGGAGCTGCCTGCCTCAAAGGCATTGATTACTTGAAAAATAAAGGCATACCTGATTCGGATATTATCGTATTTATTGATGCTGATTACTCTGATTACCCATCAGAAATGCCTAAATTAGTAGAGTCTGTTGCAACAAACCAGGCAGATATGGTAATCGGATCGAGGGCACTTGGAAATAGAGAACGAGGGGCCATGACACCCCAACAGCTATTTGGCAACTGGCTTGCTACAACTTTGATCCGTTTGTTCTATAAAATTGAATTTACTGATCTTGGACCATTTCGTTCTATTCGATTTGGCAAATTGAAACAAATAGACATGAAAGACCAGACATATGGTTGGACGGTTGAAATGCAAGTGAAAGCCGCAAAACTTGGATTTAGCTGCATGGAAATTCCTGTAAATTATCGACGGCGTATTGGCAAATCAAAAGTTTCGGGGACTGTGAAAGGAACAATCCTTGCAGGATATAAAATATTGTGGACGATAGTTAAATACCTATGATTGCCGCTGAAATTATCACCGATTTACAAGATCGCAGGCCCGGACAAAGACTGTCTTTTGCCCTCGCATTTGCGTCAGTTGTGCTGTACATGCAAATTGCCTATTTTACCCAGAGAACAGAAACCTCACTATTGCTTGTAAGCTACACAGCAGTATTTTGTATTTATCTCTTACTTACAAAATCTATCTTAAGTTTCCATTTTCTATTGGGTTTTGGAATACTTTTTCGGTTGATATTTCTATTTTCAACACCAAGTCTTTCCGACGATTTTTATCGCTTTTTTTGGGATGGAATTTTAAATGTTCATACCATCAATCCGTTCATGTATCTTCCCAGAGAAATTATTGATAATCCTTCCATTCACATTTCTGCACTAAATCCAGAGATTTTTCAATTACTCAATTCACCCGATTATTATTCAGTTTACCCACCGGTTTGTCAATTTGTGTTTTGGGTATCGGCAAACCTTGGCGGAGAAGATCTTCACGCTGCTGTAATCATTATGAAGCTCTTTATTTTTTTAGCTGAAGTGGTGTCCATTTTTTTGATAATTAAGTTGCTACATATTTATAAAATGAAAAAGGAACTTGCACTGCTTTACATTCTCAATCCTTTGGTAATAATAGAATTGGTTGGGAATATTCACTTTGAGGCTTTCATGATAGTATTTGTTCTTTTGGCGGCTTTTCTACTTCATAAAAAGAAATTATTGCTGGGGTCTGCGGCATTTGCGTTGGCTATTTCTTCAAAGCTAACACCAATTCTGATGCTGCCTTTTTTCTTAAAAAGATTAAAAATGAAAAGGGCTTTGTTATTCTATTTTTTAGTTATTGGATTTACAGTAATTACCTTTTTACCGTTTAATGACAACTCTTTGATTTCGGGGATGTCGTCAAGTATTGGTTTATACTTTCAGAAATTTGAATTTAATGCGAGTATATTTTATATCGTAAGAGAGATTGGTTTTTGGGTCAAAGGGTGGGATATTATCCAGACAGCGAGCAAATGGTTGGCCTTGACTACCGTTTCCCTCATCTTTATTATTACCTTTTTTGAAAACACCAAAAAGCAAAATGTGTCGGGCGCACTTTTCTGGTCATTGTTTATTTATTTTTCCTTCGCCTCCATTATTCATCCATGGTATGCTACTCCAATAGTTGCTTTTAGCCTTTTTTC
>CAZDRA010000218.1:0-4634 GCA_964507705.1 uncultured Roseivirgaceae bacterium
TCCTGATCAAGGAGGAAATGCCCAGCCAAAAGATTATTATGAAGATGATAAAAAACTAAATGCGGTATTGAGTGAATCGAATATATCTCTTTTTCTAAATTATCATGCCAACAAGGTAGAAATGGATGGCAACAAGATCATAAGAGTTATTGCGCAAAATTTAGAGACTGGGAAAAAGCAAGCATTTAAAGCCCCGGTTTTTGCTGACTGCACCGGAGATGGTACTATTGGATATCTTGCCGGAGCAGAATACATGACAGGTAGAGAAAGTCGTGAGAAATTCAATGAACAAACCGCTCCTGAAAAAAGTGATAATCTAACCATGGGTATTTCGGTACAATGGTTTTCAGAAAATATCGATAAACCCACGAATTTCCCGGATATAAAATGGGGATTACCATGGAGCGATGAAAAGACTTTTGCAATTACCAGAGGTGATTGGGATTGGGAGACAGGCATGGGTAAAGACATGATTAACGAAACAGAATTTATTAGAGATTATGGATTGATAGTGGTCTATTCCAACTGGACTTATCTTAAAAACAATTATTCCGACAAGGAGAAGTTCGAAAATGAAAACCTAAAATGGGTGGCCTATATTGGAGGGAAAAGGGAGTCAAGAAGATTAGTAGGAGATTATATTCTTACTGAAAATGATTTAACAAAAAGGAACATTCTGCCCGATGGCACAGCACCGACATCCTGGACCATTGATCTTCACTATCCAGACCCTGAAAACATTAAAATGTTTGATGGTGAGTCTTTTAGGTCAATAGCTAAGCACATAAAGATTTATCCATATCCAATTCCATTCAGATGTTTATATTCTAAGAATATTGATAACCTAATGATGGCAGGGAGGGATATCAGCGTTTCACATGTTGCCTTGGGTACGGTAAGATTAATGCGCACTTGTGGCATGATGGGCGAGGTGCTTGGCATGGCAGCCTCAGTTTGCAAAAGTGAACAAGTATTGCCCCGAGATATTTATCAAAATCAATTCTCTAATCTGGAAAAACTAATGATAAAGGGTATTGGTGATCCGGACTTGCCCAATAAGCAACATTATAATCGAGGCAGAACTTTGATGGAGACTGAAAAAATCAAATGATAAGATCAATTGGGCTTATTATAATATCAATAGTATTTATTTCATCAAATAGAAAAAGTCATAAGCACCCTTCCTTGTATTTTGTTGTTGCCGACTCAATAAATATTAGCGTAAGCGAAATTTATGATAGCCTTGATTTATTGGAAAGTTATACAGCTCGCATTGCTACACCGGTGTGTGAAGTAGATAAATGCTATGCTATCGAAATTGATTTCTATTGGGACCTCATCGGTCGGTTTCATCACTATGATACACTTTTAGGTCAGGAATTAACCAAGTTAGACCATGAGCCTTTTACCAAATCAGATTACGATAAGTTGAATAATATATTAATTGACCCAAATTCGATTCTTGCTTCTTATGCTGAAAAGGATCTCGTAAAAGATAGCCGCAAATCTGAAATTGATGGATTTACTGGTGCTACAATTATGGAAATTAAAGAAGCCGTAATTGAGGGAGCTGTCTATTCATGTTATTCACTGTGGAATATTGCGCATGGACCGGTTGTAGATAGTATCCAAAAGAATACATTAAAATTGCTTAATAGGGATATTGTTCGTCAGCTGGTAAATAAAAATGATCAAGAGTTGAACTATTTTTTGATAAATAATTTTAGCGAAAAAGACCATAGACTTTATTTACCGGAAGTGCTGCAGACCATTTCGCAAGGGAAAGGATATTATGCAAAAAATGCAATCGAAAAAATACCAGAAGATGTTATTGCTGATAGCTTATCACAGCAATTTTTTGCTGCAAATTTCTCAGATTTAGATTATTTTACTCAGGTCTCCTTGCTGAAAAAATTAAACGCAAAATTAATTAGTGAGGAGTTGATGATTACTTTAGAACAGAATGTTAGTAATAGGAATTCGTACAAAAATGAATTGATTAAAGATTTACTAACTATAAATAAGAAAATTCAGGGTGAATGATTTTTTTTTATGATTAGTCATTATTTCAAAGTTTAATTATTGAAAAAATTGAATTAAATTTAAAGGGCAATAAAATCTACTGACTATTAAATTATTATCATGACACACAACTTAATAAAAATCACTACCCTTTTTATTGTGGCGATGTTCGTTGCCAACTGTTCTCCAAAAGAAGAAAAAAGTGAGCAAGAAAGACCCAACATAATTTTTATCATGAGTGACGATCATGCATATCAGGCCATCAGTGCCTACGGATATGGATTGAATAACACACCCAATATTGACCGTTTGGCAGATGAGGGTGCTATTTTTACCCGTTCATGTGTCACGAATTCGATTTGTGCACCAAGCAGGGCTGTAATGCTCACCGGAAAACACAGCTTCATTAATGGGAAAGTTGATAACATGCAACCCTTCAATTGGGATCAGGATAACTTTCCAAAACTGCTTCAGGCAAATGGCTACCAAACCGCTATGATTGGAAAAATCCACCTTGATGGTCTTCCACAAGGATTTGACTTTTCGATGGTACTTCCTGGACAAGGAGCCTATTACAACCCCGACTTTTTGGTAAATGGAAAGAGCAAACGGTTTGAAGGTTATGTTACTGAAATAATTACTGAAACGGCCCTTGACTGGTTAGAAAACAAGCGTGATAAAAACAAACCTTTTTGCATGCTCTACCATCAAAAGGCGCCACATCGTAACTGGAAACCGGCTCCAAAGTATTTGACACTTTATGATGACAAAACCTTTAATCCACCTGCCAGCTATTTTGATGACTATGAGGGCCGTGGTACTGCAGCTCACACCCAGGAAATGAAAGTTGACGGTCATGCCTTTTGGGGTCATGATTTTAAAATGGTAGTAGATCCCAATGGTGATAGCACTGGATTTGAAAGAGAATTAAAACGCTTTAATGAAAAGCAGCGTGAAGACTGGCTCAATGCATATACACCAAAAAATGATGCCATGAAAGCTGCAAACCTGAAAGGGGAGGAGTTGGCCAAATGGAAATTTAACCGCTATATCAAAGATTATTTGAGGACGATAAAATCTGTCGATGATGGTGTAGGGGAAGTCTTGGATTATCTGGAAGAAAACGGATTGGCTGAAAATACAATTGTTGTTTATACATCTGACCAGGGGTTTTATCTTGGAGAGCATGGCTGGTTTGATAAGCGATTTATGTACAAAGAATCATTCAGGACACCTTTGTTGATACGCTATCCTAAAGAAATAAAAGCGAATACCAAAATTGAGAAATTAGTTCAAAACCTTGATTTTGCACCAACATTCCTTGACTATGCCGGTATAAAAATACCTGCTGAAATGCAGGGCGAATCTTTTCGGCAACTTGTTAGTGGTGAAACAAATGAATTTCGAGAAGCAGTTTATTATACGTACTACGAATACCCATCTGTTCATATGGTAAAAAGACACTATGGGGTTGCCAACGAGCGATACAAGTTGATGCATTTTTATTATGACGTTGACGAATGGGAAATGTACGATTTGGAGACGGACCCAAATGAAATGAAAAGTGTTTATGACGATCCGGAATATGCTGATGTGCAAAAAGAGATGCATTTGAAGCTTGATGAATTGCGAAAGTATTATGGAGATAGTGACGAAAACAATGATAAATTTCTGAAAGCTTATTTGGACCACCGCGAAAAAAGAAGAAAGGCAAGAATGTAGATTTTCTAACCTCAATAATTCAGGATTTAGAAAGCGGAAACATCAAATAGTAATTTACCCAAGGATTGGTAAATCTAATTAATCTTCTATCGAGGATAATTTCTGTACACGTAAAGAAAGGTTGATTTAACCCACCATAATCTTATAATAATCAATTTTTTAGTTTTTATGATTTGACGAAATATTTAAAGTAAAACTTTAAGCATTTTTGTTGATCGATAGTACCGGATCGTTGGTCGTTCAATAAGTGTAGCTCATGTCTCAGTACCAACAATATTGATCCATTACATACAATTAAGAAGACTGGTACAGTATTGATAATTGGAAAACAATTTCTATGATAATCTTTACTCATCCATTATAATCTTACTTTCTGCTGCAACACCTGATTAATATTTTACTTCCAAAAATTATAAATTAGACTATTCATTTTTTATAAACTTTAATTTTTTTATAATGAGAAGTTTGCAGAAGGTATATCTATTGATTGGTTTTTTTATATGTTTTACAAGCTTGTCTTTTGGGCAAAAAGCAAAATATCAAAGCGAAATTATATTCAGATTGAGTCAGTTGGTTTCCTGGCCGGAGAATGATGAGGGATATAAATTTGTTATTGGCGTAGTTGGTAATGAGGATGATTTTGAAAGTTTTCAGCAACTTGCTCAGATCAAAGGAAGGCTAAATGACAATCTCATAGAAGTTAGATTTTTTCGCTGCACCGCTGATATTGATAATTGTGATCTCCTTTATATTTCTGAAGAATGTCAAGATGATATAAAAACGATAGTAAAGAAAACAAAGAAAGAACCTATCCTCATCGTTTCCGGGAAAAAAGGGTATGGCAAATCAGGATCAATAATAAATTTTGTCGAATCGGAAGGAAAATTGAG
>CAZDRA010000219.1:0-4570 GCA_964507705.1 uncultured Roseivirgaceae bacterium
TATCAATATTTTTTTGCAAGTTGGTAGCCACACCGATTTGTTTTTTTCCATCCGTTACCGGGACTAATATTTCGGTGACAGTAGCACCTTTATTTTTGAAAATATCTTTAAAAATCGGCATGGCCTTTTCAGATATTCCTTTATTTTTCTCTTTATAATTTGCCAGACTATCATTATATAATTTATCTGCCAATTCAGCTTCTGACATATCGTCAAACTCTTCATTTGTCAGCTTGAAGTCAAGACCTAATATGCTTATACAATTTAGTCTCAGACTGTCGTAATCTTCAGATCCTTTGGTATTGATGACAATATCTTCGCAAGTTTCATAAAGCATATTGAGAATGTCGAGCTGTAGGCGCTCGCCAAACAGCGCATTTTTTCGCCTTTTGTAAATCACTTCTCTTTGCGAATTCATAACGTCATCGTATTCCAAAAGACGTTTTCTGATGCCGAAGTTATTTTCCTCCACCTTCTTTTGTGCTCTTTCTATTGATTTGGTAATCATAGAATGTTGAATGACCTCGCCTTCTTTTAAGCCCATTCTATCCATCAATTTGGCAATTCTATCAGAGCCAAACAAGCGCATAAGATTGTCTTCAAGAGATACAAAAAATTGCGAAGACCCTGGATCTCCCTGCCTGCCAGACCGCCCCCTCAATTGCCTGTCAACTCTTCTGGACTCATGTCTTTCAGTACCCAGAATAGCCAACCCACCTGCAGCCTTGGATTCCGGAGAAAGTTTTATATCAGTACCCCTGCCGGCCATATTTGTAGCAATGGTAACTGTGCCGGATTCTCCAGCCATCTTCACCACCTCGGCTTCTCGTTGATGTTGTTTGGCATTCAATACCTGATGCTTGATTTTTTTCATGTTGAGCATACGGCTCAGCAATTCCGATATTTCTACGGAGGTAGTACCCACCAGTATCGGCCTTCCTTGACTCGTCAACTCAACGATCTCTTCAACTACGGCATTAAATTTTTCTCTAACAGTTTTATAAACTTTGTCTTCCCAGTCATTCCTGATGATATTGTCATTTGTAGGAATAACCACCACGTCTAATTTATAAATATCCCATAATTCTCCAGCTTCAGTTTCGGCTGTTCCTGTCATGCCCGCCAATTTGTGGTACATTCTGAAATAATTCTGGAGGGTGATGGTAGCATAAGTTTGCGTGGCATCTTCTACCTTGACATTTTCCTTGGCTTCAAGTGCCTGATGCAATCCATCTGAGTAGCGACGACCTTCCATGACACGACCTGTTTGCTCATCGACAATTTTCACCTTGTTATCGACAAGAATATATTCTGTGTCCTTTTCAAATAGTGTAAATGCCTTCAGTAGTTGATTTACAGTATGAATTCGATCGGCTTTTTCGGCATAGTCCTGGATAAGCTCTTCTTTCTTTTGAAGCATTTCTTCCTCAGAAAGTGAAGTATCGTTTTCATATTCTGCAATCTCAGAGCCAATATCCGGTAAGATGAAAAAGTGTCCATCTTCACCCTGGACTGTAAGCAGATCAATTCCTTTTTCTGTAAGATCTATGCTGTTGTTTTTTTCGTCAATCGTAAAATAAAGCGGGGCATCTGCCTCAGGCATTAATTTAGAATTATCCTGCAAATAAATATTCTCTGTTTTTAGCTGAATCTGCTTCATTCCCGGCTCACTCAAATACTTAATAAGTGGCTTGTATTTTGGCAATCCTCGAAAAGCACGAAAAAGAGGCAGGCCGCCATCTTTATCTTTCCCGTCACTAAGTAATTTTTTTGCCTCGATTAAAAATTGCGAGACAACTTTTTTCTGGGCATCTACAAGCATTTGCACCCTGGGCTTAAGCTCATGAAACTGATGCTCATCTCCCTTTGGCACAGGTCCTGAAATAATTAACGGTGTTCGTGCATCATCAATAAGTACAGAATCAACCTCATCAATCATGGTGAAATGATGCTTTCTCTGTACCAAATCCCCTACCTCCCTCGACATATTGTCACGCAGATAATCAAACCCAAACTCGTTGTTGGTTCCATAAATGATATCGCATTTGTACGCTTCTCTTCGCTCATCGGAGTTGGGATCATATCTGTCGATACAATCTACGGTGAGTCCATGAAATTCAAATAATGGGCCCATCCACTCTGAATCTCTTGTGGCGAGGTAATTATTTACGGTCACGATGTGAACACCCCTTTTTGACAATGCATTCAGAAATGCCGGTAACGTAGCTACCAGGGTCTTTCCCTCTCCGGTAGCCATCTCAGCGACTTTTCCCTGGTGCAACACGACACCTCCAATAAGCTGAACATCGTAATGTAGCATTTCCCATTTCATCTTATTGCCAGCTGCCAACCATTCATTGTGCCATATGGCCTTGTCTCCATCAATTTCGACATGCTCATGTTTGGCCGCCAGTTGTTTGTCTTGCATGGTTGCGGTTACTACCAACTGTCCATTTTCCTTGAACCTTCGTGCCGTTTCTTTTACGATAGCAAAAGCCTGAGGTAATACTTCAAGTAAAATGTCTTCCAATTGCTTATTGCGACTTTCTTCCAGTTCATCAATCTCGTTAAATATTTTTTCCTTTTCGTGAATATCTAACTCTGGATTTTCATCGACTTTTTGATGTAATTCCTCGAGTTGCTTGTCTATTTCATTAAGATGATTATCAATTTGCTCTTTTACATCATTTGTCTTGGCCCTTAATTCGTCATCACTTATATCTGGAAGTTTTGCATATTCCTCTTTGGTTTTGATGACATGAGGCATAATCACCTTAATGTCCCGGTCCGATTTTGTACCGAATATTTTCTTTAATGCTTTGCCTATCATTTTTCTTCTTCAAATTATATTTAAACCCATAAATCACAATCCATTTTATCACTGGATATTGAACTGTATTAGTACCTTGGCCGATTGCCAAATACTTAAGGGTATATTTAATTAATTCCTGAATTATTCAGGACAAGCGCAAAGTTATTGCTTTCTTTTATTTTAATAAATATATATGACTAAACTATCTACAATACTTCATTAAATTTTTAATTATAAATGAAAGATTGCTTGTTCGCCGAAGCTTTAGCGCAGGAGGAAATTCATGGAAAACTTATCAATCAATTAGTTTCAATAACCAACAATTTCATTTCTAATTTCCTAATTCAAATGTTCGAATGTTCTAAATTTATTCTAAATCAGCATCAGTTGACTTCCCACCAAGCGGCTTCAATTCCCAATTGATTTAGATTACTTTAGCATAAAAATATGTTTGAGTTAAATAGCATGGAAAATTTTCAGATTGGTTTTATTGGAGCAGGAGGCATTGCCCGTGCTCATGCGTTTTCATTGAGTTCGTTAAAATATTATTATGATGATGCTCCGGGGCTGGAGTTAGCTGCTGTCACTTCATCTCGAAAAGAAAGCAGGTCGCGTTTTGCCAATAAGTATGGATTTGCCACTTCTCAAAGCATGGAAGAATTTTCTAAAAACGAAGATTTAGATACCGTGCTCATTCTGGGTCCGAATAAAGTGCATTTCGAGCATTTTCAAATGGCTTTGGAAATGCCAAATGTGAAACGCATTTATCTTGAAAAACCAGTATGTACCTCAAAAAAAGAAGAAGAGGATATGAAATCGATACTTGATAAAATTGGTGGTGATATCACAATTCAGGTAGGGTTTCAATATCTTCTTACTGCCGCAGTGAGGGAAGCACTTGCCTTTTGGAAATCCGAGAGACTTGGAAAACCAATACATTTTGATTTAAAATATTATCATGGAGATTACCTACAAAAGTCGTATCGAGACAAAAGGCAAACGAGGTTGACACCGGCTCCGGATGGTGGTGCTATGGCCGATCTTGGGTCGCATGGCATCAGCATGCTGATGGCTTTTATTGGAGAAAATCTAAGTATTGTAAATGCACTTCAGTCTGGAAGTTTCGACGATGTGCCATACGATTCAGATTTGTTCAGTTCTATTTCATTATTTGATGCCGATACAAAAGCTGTTGGAAATATGTCTGCCAGCAGGGTGAGCTCCGGTACCGGTGATATGGTGAATTTGGAGATTTTTGCTGAGAAAGGAGCATTGCGCTTCAGTTCTCATGCGGTAGATTATTTTGAGTATTACCTTGAAGAAACCGGGCAATGGATAAAGCAACCTGTAGGAAGTAATTATAAACCCATAACGAGTTTCCCGTCGGGGCATGTGCCTCCGGGCTGGCTAAGATCTATGATTCATGCGCATTATGTATTTCTTACCGGAAATGATAAAAATGCATTTGTACCCGACCTGGCTCACGGATTGGCAGTACAAAGAATTGTAAGAGAAACAGCCACTCATCTTGCAGCATTTAGAGCAGATACCGGCACTATGGAAATTTAGAAGGGTTTCTATCTAACTCAAACCTTCAACCCTTCTGTGCAATTTTTGCAAATGTCTATTTCTTTTCTGTTTTTTGAAACTCTCACAGTTTCGATGTTGTTTTCATACAACAAGAACTTATTCCGGCCTCCCAAATACCAACTTTTATAGAACAATTAGTGTCTATAAAATAATGATAAAACGCCAATT
>CAZDRA010000220.1:0-4518 GCA_964507705.1 uncultured Roseivirgaceae bacterium
AAATATTCCGCAAGGTCAGATTTTAAAAGAATTGATTTTCAAAATTATGCATTGATCTTGGTAATTGGGCAAACCTCAATAATTCATGAATATCCTCCATTTTGGGATAAGGCATTGACAGTCAGTTTATTCAACAAAATTGTCAACAAAATTAAATTTTCAGAAGCAATTTTTGTATTCAATGTCAATGCCGTGATTTATAACTCTTTACAAATATCAATAATTAACTCCTGAATTTTTCAGGCTAAATTATTCTGCCATACTTTTTTCTTCCATCAATCTCATCTTGGTATAGTTTTTTTTGTCTATGACCTTACCCGATTTACTGAAGAACATCCAGAGACCTTCCAATACATCACTTTTATATTTCCCTTGAGATTCAATATTTCCATTGTTGTGATAATATTTCCATAGGCCTTCCTTTTTACTATTTATAAAATTCCCCTCTGCGGCAAGTTGCCCTTTTTCAAAGTACAATTTGGCAGAGCCATTTTTCTCTCCATTTTTGTAGGTGATCTCTTCTCGCAAAGCTTTATCATTGTAATATTTCTTATAGACCCCTTCGCCATTTTTTAGTGTCCCTGCTGACAGTGAATCTCCAAATGCTGTAAAAAAAGGTCCTGTACTCAATAGCTTTCCTTCACGCCAATTTTCTTCAATATTGAGCATTTGATTTTCATGGAAAACACCCCATAGTCCATCTTCATTTCCTTCTTTATAAGATCCAATTGATTTAATGCCGCCTTCATTATAATAATAATACCATTGACCGTGCTCAAGGTCGTTTTCAAATTGTCCTTCGGCGACCAAATTTCCTCGTTCATCAAAGTATTTCCAATTGCCGGATTTATAATCTTCCTTATATTTTCCAAAGGAATATATTTTACCATTTTCATGATAATTGTACCAAATGCCGGTTCTCAATCCCTCTTTATAATTTCCTCGCACGCTTTTTTGATTGTTTGGGAAGTTCTCAATATACTCTCCTTCAAGCAACCCATTTTCGAAGGTTATTTTCTTTTTTGTTCCCGCAAAGGGAAAATAATAAATCCAATTGCCGGTAGGCAGTCCGTCAGCATATTCTTCCTCTGCCTTAATACGACCATTTTCATAATACTCTTTCCAATCGCTAACTTCTTTATCATTTTGATATATCCCCACTCTTTTCATTTGCCCATTATCATAGTACGATTCATAAACTCCATACTTCATTCCCATTTTATAATCAACCTCTTTCTGAACAGTACCCAGCGCAATGACATAGCTAATAAATTTTCCATTGAGGGTATCATTACTGTAAAGAGCCTCACTTTGAAGCAAGCCAGAGTTATAAAATGATTTCCACTTTCCAACCTTCAAACCATGTCTATAGTTGCCATCAATTTTCACTACTCCATCAATATAATACTCCTTCCAAAAACCCACCCTTACGTTATTCTTTATCTCACCTTCCTCTTTTAACTTTCTTCCCGGATAAAACTTTTTTAAAACACCATCAGAAATTCCATTGATATAATTGGTTTCCATAACTAAATTTCCGGCAATATCGTAAGCGAGCCACTTGCCTACACGTTCGTTATTTTCAAACCTCCCGGCTTGAACCATTTTTCCTTCTTTATTGAAATAAGACCAACTTCCCTGTTTGAGACTGTCAGTATCCACCATTCCTTTGGTCAGCATGGTGCTGTCTGCATTATACTCAGAAACCAGTTGAAATTGACCATAACCCGTCGATGTCACAAGGATAAATATGGAGATGGTAAACAATAATCGATGTATCATATAACTTTTAAAAAATGCCGGAGTTTCGATTTATTCAAAGATAATAACTTTTAAAGTTATTTTATGAATAAGTGAATTCAGAACGGTTGAGTAAAAATTTTGTTATTATGGGATATAATAAATTATTCGCCAACCAAAATATTTTGTCAGACCAGCGGAGGGTAGCAGGGTATTATAGTAATTCGGAATCATAAACTATCACTTTTTCCCAGAGGTGTGAAAAATCTTCAATGAACTTATTGTGGGTCGCATGCCCTTGATAAATATTGTGATCATCTATGCTTTTGAACCATGTAAATAGTGAATAGGCAAATGAGAGATCGACAACATTACGATCGTCTGTCGCTGCCGGAATACCAATTTCTGCTTTATTAACTTCTTTTATACTTGAGACAAGATCTTTTAATCCTTGCTCAAAGCCTTTTTTCTCTTGCTCGGTAACACCATTTTTCACCCAGAAATAAACATTATGCATCATCATATTTTTATCAATTTTTGTTCAACATTAACTCTTCTGTTTTTCATTTTCAATTTGTGTGGTTTTAAAACTACTAAAATAGTATGATAGAATTTGCAGGCCATCAACTATTAATATATTGATAAATACCATTGGGTGGCATCCTGAATAATTAATATTATTTTTGAAACTATATGTTTGATCAGTCACTCCCTCTTGCCGAAAGAATAAGACCTGCAACACTTGAAGACCTAATTGGTCAGGAGCATTTGGTGGGAGAAGGTGCGATATTAAGAAAAGCCATCGCCTCTGGCATGATACCTTCCATGATTTTTTGGGGTCCTCCAGGTGTCGGAAAAACCACGCTGGCCAACATCATTGCCAATCAGGTGAAAGTACCTTTCCATACCCTTAGCGCAGTTAGTGCGGGGGTAAAGGACGTAAGAGAAGTGATAAAAAGGGCGGGAAGAATACATAGAACCATATTATTTATTGACGAAATTCATAGGTTTAATAAATCACAACAGGACGCCTTACTTGGTGCCGTAGAAAAAGGAGTGATCACGCTCATTGGAGCAACTACGGAAAATCCTTCATTTGAAGTAAATGCGGCGCTCTTATCACGATGTCAAGTGTATGTATTGAAAGCACTGGATAAAAATGATCTTTTAAAGCTTTTAAGTTTAGTCATTGAAAAAGACCATAAGCTGTGTAAACTTAAAATAAAAATAAATGAGACGGCGGCATTGCTGCAATTGGCCGGAGGTGATGCACGCAAATTATTAAATATATTTGAGCTGGTTGTTGACTCGATAAAGGAAGACGAAATCGTAATTGATGATCGTACCGTCATAGACATTACCCAGCAAAAAGTGGCGTTGTACGACAAATCAGGTGAGCAACATTACGATATCATTTCTGCATTTATCAAATCAATTCGAGGAAGTGACCCTAATGCTGCAATATATTATTTGGCCAGAATGATAGAAGGTGGAGAAGATGTGAAATTTATAGCACGACGTCTGGTTATTTTTGCATCAGAAGATATTGGCAACGCAAATCCTACTGCCATTGTGATAGCCACAAATTGTTTTCAGGCTGTGTCCATGATCGGCTATCCCGAATCCAGAATTATTCTTTCTCAATGCACCACATATCTTGCTTCTTCACCAAAAAGTAATGCAGCCTATGTTGCGATAAAAGACGCCCAGGCTTTAGTACAAAAAACAGGTGATTTGCCCATACCGCTTCATCTGAGAAATGCACCTACCAAATTAATGAAGGATATGGACTATGGAAAAGGATATAAATATGCCCATAACTATCCCGGTAATTTTGCCTTCCAGGAATTTTTACCGGATGACATCTCCGGCACAAAACTTTATAATCCCGGTGACAACAATAGAGAAAATGAAATGAGAAAGAGGCTCAAAGCCTTGTGGAAAGAGAAGTATGGATATTAGTCTTGCTTAGCGTATTAAACGTTAATGTGGTTAGAAAACCAATTCAATCTATTCTTTTGGAAGAATAATGGAAAATTCAGATCCTTCGTCAATGATAGCACTTACCTTTATTTTACCACCGATGGTAGCCGCAGTCTCTTTAGAAATGAACAATCCCAATCCAGAACCTTGAGATGATTCTGTTCCCCTGTAAAACATTTTAAAAATCTTTTTTAGCTGATTTTTGCCAATCCCGATACCATTATCAGAAATCCTGATGGTATAATTTTTATCGTCTTCTTCAAATGACACAACTACTCTGGATTGTGATTTTTCAAGATCAGTATATTTAATACTATTGTTGATGAGGTTGTGAAAAATTATTCCAAGGCGTTGTTGGTCAGTGACAATTTGCTGCGAATCTGCTACCTCAACAATGAATTCTATCGATTTGGCTGTCGGTATAAAAGATAGCTCACCAATTATTTCATTTACGAATTTACCGAGTAAGAATGGCTCCTTTTTTAGTTCAAGTCTGCTATTTCGAGAATATGATATAAGGCTTTTTATCACATCTTCCAGTTTGTAAATACTATTTTCAATGTAATTTAAACATTGACTGATATGGTTTTTATTAGGGTCAATCTTGGCAAGATTGAGTAAGCCAAGAACGGATTTTAATGGCGCACTAAGATCATGAGAAGCACTATACACAAATCTGTCAAGTTCGGACACAGTTTTATTCAGCTTCATAACAGTACGCTTCAATTTTATGGTTCTCTTTTTTACAAGAGCTTCCAGATTGGTATTCATTTCAAGGAGTTGGCTTTGGGCTGT
>CAZDRA010000221.1:0-4493 GCA_964507705.1 uncultured Roseivirgaceae bacterium
TTTACCTCATCGATAATCTCGGTGATGGGTAAATCTATGTCAAAAGGATTGAATTTCAATTGGGAAAATGAATGATATTAAGAATATAATTGAAATGCGAAGGTAAGTATTTAATACTCATTTATATTCAGAATACATTGGGAACAATAAAAAAGGTCATGCTGATATTGCATGACCTAAATTGTTATCCTATTGTCATAACTTATAAGTAATAGGCAGTATCATTCTTACACCAACATTCATATCTGCTACTTTTCCGGGGTCCCAATTCGGAGCTTCTTTCAGTACTCTTTCTGCTTCTTCATCACAACCGACACCAATTCCCTTTATGGCCTTCACTTCAGTAAGTTTACCATTATTATCAACCACAAATTCAACAAATACTTTACCTTCAATACCTAACTTTTTAGCTTTTGCAGGATACCTCATATTTTCAGAAATAAAAGCATAAAATTGCTTCATTCCATTCGCCGGTTGTGGTTGACGATCAAGAATTGTAAACACTTCTTTGCTGATATCACCCATGATTTTTTTGACTATTACGCCATAGAATTTTTGCTTGTCTTTGCGGTTTTCCCCTCTTTCTGAATCTATAGATTTGATTACCAGTTCTTTTTGTGGGAACATTATTTCTTTTAAAGAGCTAGCCGGACCATTGACAAACTTAAGATAGAAAAATTGATCATTGGGGTTTTCGAGTCTTAGTTCATCAAGTCTTGATTGGTTGTCCATAGACGGATTGTGATCCTGCACATATCCTTGAGGTATAAAAACTTCATCAAGTATTTGCGATGGATTGACAGGACTTTGCTCGCAGGAAAAAAGTATTCCCATGACAACAACAATAAGTAATGATTTCATTTTTGCATTTCGATTTTTCATTTTTAAGATAGATTAAGTGAATAAATAAATTTAACTAATTGATTAATTATAAAACTAATATCTTAGTTATATAGATTATAATAAAACCGGCATTTCAGCCGGTCGAAATTTTTTATCCTAACTTAAAGGTGATAGGCAATATCATACGCACTTTCACCCTCTTACCACTTTGAACACCCGGATTCCAGATATCACTTTCTCGAATCACTCTTACAGCTTCCTGGTCGCATCCGGCCCCAATTCCTTTTACCGCTTTCACATCTGTCAACTTCCCATTTTCATCCACTACAAATTGAACGAATACTTTTCCTTCAACACCCTTCGTTCTGGCTTGTTCAGGATATATCATTGAAGATTGAACATATTCGTAGAATTCAGTAATACCACCTATTGGTGTTGGTTGGTCTTCTACGATTGTGAAAATATCTTTTGAACCTAACTTATTCTCAGGGATTATTATTTCTTTAAAGACATTCTTTTTTTTAAATGCTGAATATGATTCCTCACTTATTATAATGGCTGTTCGATAAGGTCCCTGCTTATTAAAGCGTACCACCCAACCGGAATTTTCCAAAGCTTTAAATAATTTTTTTATACCATTGCCTGAGCTTATATTTCTTGCAACAAATAATTTTACATCTGGAATTGTGCTATATAATTCCTCTAAATGCTTTTTAGTTACCTTCGATACTGCATTTTCGCTAACAAACTCCCACCCCTGGGGTATGTTTGGCTTTTGACTATTAGAAGCTAGCTCTGGCAATATCTCTTCCGTAACGTCACATGAAAGGACAGTAATCAGTAATGCCAGCGATGGTATTAACAAGGCCAGATTTAACCATAACGACTTTGACTTATTTGATTTAAGCATATTAAGTCGTTTGGATATCTGTGATTTGTGAAAGTTGTTGCTCAAGGAAAAATCGAAACTTTTGAAAACCTGGAGTGTAAGTAATTTGCTATATTTTTCTACATCAATTTGCTTTGTAGCATAGTGATCGGCCAAATATTCATGGACTTCCGTCAACCTTGATTTTAGTAAATGGATAACGGGGTTAAACCAAAATACTGCTCTTAACAATTCTACTACCAACACATCAAGGCTATGCCATTGTCTGATGTGTACAAGTTCATGTTCCAGAATTTGACTTTTCTCCTCTTCGTTAAGATCTATACTTTTATCCCAGAAAAGGAATTTGAAAAAAGAACATGTTGGAATATTACCGTTGGTTGTTACAAGGGTATAGCCCGCTTTGCGGTCCCTGGATGAGTTGAGAAGGGGGAGATGCCTGAATATTTGGGCAGTTTGCCAAACCAGTCTTAATAAATAAAATACTAACCCCGAAACATATATAATCCCAATAATGTGCCACCATTCTAAAATAAATCCAACACTTTCTGTCTGAACATTAGAAATGGTAATGGCAGGTAACATAATATATCCCTCAAATGTTCCGGCAGATTGAGCAGTGGTAGTTAAGTTGAATGCGAAAAGGGGCAAAGCAATAGATAGGAATATTCCGGCAAGTAAAAAAACTCGATTGAATCGAAAATTTTTATCGTTGGCGAGTAATATTTGATAAAGCAAATAAAATACGATCAGGTAAAGATTGGTTTCGATAAAGTAATTTAATATGTCATTCATCATTTTGCTTGTTTATGTCTTGATGGACATTTTTTAATAACGCTTCCATTTCATGGATATCCATGTCATTTTCTTTGGCAAAAAAGGAAACAAGTCTCTCGAAAGATCCACCAAAGTAGCTTCCAATCATTGACTTTAAATAGTAACTCCTGTACTGGTTTTTTTCGATAATTGGAAAATACTCGTGTGTTTTCCCATAGGCTTTATAATTGACAAAACCTTTCTTTACCAGTATCCTGATAATGGTCGATACGGTATTGTAGGCAGGCTTTGGAGTAGGAAATTTCTCAAGAAGATCGTTTACAAAACCATTTTTTATCTCCCATAAGATTTGCATTACCTGTTCTTCTGCTTTTGTTAATTGCTTCATGTTTATAAAATTATATATTTCTTATTATGCATAGGCCACTGAATTGACAAACCAAATTTAAAAGTAGTTTATAAGTTTGTATTAGAATTTATGGAAATCTCCATGTTTCTAAATCGGAAATATTTCTTTCAATTTTTTACCTAACTGTTCCCCTCTAAGGTTTTCGGCAATGATAACGCCATTTGGATCAATCAAATAGTTTTTTGGGATAAAGTACAAACTATACGTAATTGCCACATCACCTTCAAAACCTTTCAAATCAGAGACTGTAGTCCATTTCATACTGTCTTTCTTTACAGCATTTTCCCAATTTTCTCTTTTTTTATCAACGGATATACTTACAATTTCAAATCCTCTATCCTTATAGGCTTTATAGTTCTTTAGTAAATTCGGATTTTCCATTCGGCATGGACCACAACCTGAAGCCCAAAATTCCAGCAAAATGTACTTGTTCTCAAAATCATTTAGTCCAACCAAATTGCCATTTAGGTCTGGTAATTGAAAATCTAATACTTTATCTCCAATATTAAAATCTCTACTTAATTCCAAATATTTCTTAACAGTTATGCCGTATTTCGATAATTGTACCTCTGGACTTAAATTTTCATATAGCTCTTTTGTTTGCTCTTTTGGAATATGTCTCATTAAGTATGTCAGGATTAGAGTGCCAAATAGATACTCAGGGTTATTTTTCACATATTTGATTTCTATTTCTGAAATCGCTTGTTTTATTTCTTTTCTCTCAGTTCGAATGGCCAGTCTTTTTTCTGCATCTTCTTCTGGCAAAGATCTAAATACCGTCTGAAGGCTATCATTTTTTTGTTCCAGTTGGGCTTTGCTGTCCTCTAAAATATCTGCTTGTTTCTGAATTTCAGAGCCTTCAACTCTGGCATTTTTTAGATTTCCTTTTTCTGCTTTAATCATTAGCAACTTATTCTCTTTCCAAAACAATTTATAGTCAATATCCCATCTTTTTGTGATAACCGGTTTGATAAGAAATTGAGTTGGTTCATCCACCTCAACTGAAAATACAAGTTTATTGTTGATGATGTATCCGGAATCAATAGTGGTTTGCTTTTCAATATCTTGCAGATATATTTTTGTGCTATCTGCAAAACCCGTTGTTTCTATAATTATTTTAGATTGATTGTTATCTTGGTCACAACTCATCAGAAAAATAAAAAATGAAATTAGAAGGTATTTATAGTTTTTCATCAATAGTGTTTATTAAATGAACTAAATGTGAAATGATCTAATTAGTATTGTTGTTTCAAACCTGAATAAACTCAAACTTTTGATATAACACAACGAATATATAACTAATAGATTAGTTTACAAACTAAAGAGATAGTTTTATGGATTTTGATGGTGTTTTTCTATTGTTTTAAAATTAAAAGGATAGATGCCCTGCTGCAGACAGGTGTGGAAGGTGAGAAATTTCTTTGAAGATACCCGGAGATCCTTGCACCTGTTGCGTCCGCCGGTCAAGGCAGGAGGTCTGACTGCTTATATCAGAAAAGTCAAAAGATCAGAATTAAATGCTTGATATATTGAAATAGTCTCTGGGATTTGGAATGTTTTGCATATAGTGAGATT
>CAZDRA010000222.1:0-4484 GCA_964507705.1 uncultured Roseivirgaceae bacterium
TTTTGATTTATGTTATAATTGCGTTATATGAAAAAATTAATTAATTTATGGCATTCACATTTGAATATGCCTAAATATGATTTAGATTGGCATAAAAAAGATATGGCAGATGAGATTGAAGAATTTGAAGAAGAAAAAGGAATGATAAATAAATGGAGTGAATTATCAGATGTAGCATATACCTACACGAGAGCCAAATGGTCAGGACATACAGAAATAGAATTTCCATTTAAAAAAATATTTATGTATGTTGGATTTATTTATATGATTCCAAAATATACATTGAGATGGAAATTCTTTCGAGTCCTAGGAAGAAGATTTGACAAAAATTTGAAAATTACAGAAGTTCGAAATCCTAAAAAATTGGAAAAATTAGAAAATATTGCCAAAAGATATGGTTTAGATTCAATAAAATTTCAAAATGAAGCAAAAAAATTAATGGGGAAGTGGTTGTTTCTAAAATAAAACCTCTCTTATTTTTTGCGTAGTTTGGGGTATTATCTGCATAGATTGATATATTTTTGCATAGTTTTAGAACATACTTGCATAGTTTTGAGATATGTGATAGTATGATATCAATCAAAAGATATGAAAGAAAAATTATTAAATATAACACAAGCCGCTAAAATCTTAGGTGTTTCGCTTGATACATTGCGCCGTTGGGATAAGAGTGGTAAATTAATCGCAATTAAAAAAGACGGTGGTACTCATCGTTATTATTGTGAGAAAGATTTAGAAATCTTTACAAGTGATTTGATGAAATTTGCTTCTGAGTGGATCCAAAATGGAATTGAATTCCCAAGCAGATTTTATTGTCAGACAAGTTCAATTTTTAATGCTAGACTTACAAAGATGCAAAATGAATTGATGCAAAAAGCTGGATTTGAAAAGTTATACTCTCTTGTGGTTTTAATGGCTGGAGAAATTGGGGATAATTCATTTGCTCATAACTTGGGGAAATGGCCAGATACATCAGGAATTTTCTTTGGTTATGATATTAATAGGGGTATTATAGTGCTTGCGGATAGAGGGTTGGGTATTTTGGAAACACTACATCGTGTTCGCCCAGAACTTTCAAATCATGTTTCAGCGATGGAAGTTGCTTTTACTGAATTTATTTCTGGGCGTAGACCAGAAAAAAGAGGTAATGGTCTCAAACTAGTTCGAGAAGTAGCTATGAAAGAGCCAATAGATTTATATTTTACTAGTGGTGATGCAGAAGTATACATAACAGAAAATCTCAATAAAATATTTCGTGTTACGCGTGGTCAACGTATTTTGCGAGGATGTTTAGCAAAAATAGAATTTTAATACATTTTAAAAATATATGAAATTACAACTAGAAAAATTCGGTAAAACATTAATATCTCGTGAATTAGGTAGTGAGGCTTTTAAAGCTTTTCAGTCAACCTTACATGAGTTTCCCAAAGATGAAGTATTGGAAATAGATTTTTCAGGAGTGCTAACTTTTTCACCGTCTTGGGCGGATGAGTTTTTAACTCCTTTATTAGATCAATTGGGGAATCGTCTGATTCTTTTGGCGAGTGATAATCTTTCAGTAAATGCTACGCTTAAAATACTTCACGAAGCCAACCAATCGTCATTTAATATTAAAAACTAGTATAAATTATTTTAATGAATACAAAAATATTTCTTGTCTATCGTAAAAATGAAGGTAGTGCTATAATAAAAAAATGAATTCCACAATCTTCTTTTTGGTTTTAATAGTAGGAGTTATTTTGGGTAGTGTTTTTAATTTCTATAAAAGAAATAAGTCAATTTCTGGGGGAACCAAGAAAAAAAATAGTAAAAGAATATAGACAATATTTAAACGCCTCAACGGCTTGAGCCGTTGAGGCGTTATTTTAATTGTATTAATATTTAAGCACTTTGCAAAACTAATTTTCTTGATTTTCGTTGTTGCAAAATATCTAGGATTTTGTAAGTAAGTAATTTTAGACGGTCATTTATAAGGAACCAAACGATTGCATATACCCAGACGAATATTGCCCAACCCCAACCAAGAGGTGCCATAAACACTCCATAGACGGCAACTAGAGTTGCAATACTTTGTGCTGTGAACACAGCGATTAATAATGTTCTTGAAGGGCGGATAGACCAGAAAGCTTTGCGTGTTCGAGTCAAGAATATTGTTAATTGTCCAGCTACAGATAATTTTAGATATATTAAAGTTTGTATGTGAGCTTTATCAAAATGGAAGACACGCTCACCAAGATAGAATAATCCAAAAGCAGCTACAACACCTATAACTCCAAGCATTGTTGAAATTATAAGGACTCTAGACATATGCCACACCTCTGGTTTATCATCAAACAAAACATTATCATAAGCAATAGACAAAATTGCTCCATCATTCAATAGGGCAAGTAAAATAATCATTACCGCTGTTACTGGATAGAAATTGAATACTAAAATTGCTAAAGTCATAAAGAATAAAACGCGCAGAGTTTCGGCAATACGGTATGTTGCATAACTATTCATTCGTTGAAAAATCTTTCTACTTTGTTTAATTGCATCAATAATTGTTGATAAGCCTGGAGCTAAGAGGACAATTGAGGCTGCGGCCCTAGCTGCGTCTGTCGCTCCAGAAACAGCGATACCACAATCGGCTTTTTTCAAAGCAGGAGCATCGTTTACTCCATCGCCAGTCATCCCGACAATATCTCCGTGCTTTTGTAGAACATCTATAATATGGAATTTATGTTCAGGAAAAACTTCGGCAAAACCATCTGCTTTTTCAATAGACTTAATCATCTCTGGTGTGTCAGGATGTTTCCCATCACCTAAACTTTTAACGCCAAGAATATTTGTATTCATTCCAAGTTGTTTAGCAGTTTCTTCAGCAATAGCAATGTGATCGCCTGTAATCATTTTGACATTTATATTCATTCTACGAGCATCAGCTATAGTTACTTTTGCTTGTTCACGAGGTGGATCAAATAAAGGAAGAATCCCAATAATCTTCCATTCTCCTTCTTTATCTGCTTTAGCCACTCCTAGCGAACGGAAACCTCTTCTAGCGAATTCGTTGACAGTCTTATCCACAATACTTCTTACTTCTTCTTTGTTTTTAGACATTTCTAAAATAACTTCTGTTGCCCCTAATGCAGTATAAAATTGTTTCCCCTCTGAATCTTTTAAAGTTGATTCTGTTCTTTTGCGGATTGCATCAAATGGTGAAAAATGTAATCTTTGATAAGTTTTTAAAATTTCTGGATTTTTAACGCCACCAATTACTGCAGTATTGATTGGATCTTTATCGTCTTTTCGTGAAGCGAGTGCTCCATAAAGGATAATTTCTTCTGCAGAAATATTTTTATCAAGACAAAAAGGATCACCTAACTTCAATTTATTTTGAGTTAAGGTTCCTGTCTTGTCTGTGCAAAGTACATTTACCCCAGCTAATTCTTCAATAGCAGATAGGCGGGTAACAATGGCTTTTTCTTTAGCAAGAAGTTGTGCTCCGGTTGCCATGGTTACAGATAAGACAGTTGGCATAGCTACTGGAATTGCAGCAATAAAAAGGACTAAAGCAAATTGAAGTGTCGTCAGAATTGGATCACCACGAAAAATTGCAACAATAATGATTAATAAAACTAAAATTGTTGCCAAAACAATCAAGTAATTACCAATTTTCAAAACAGCCCGTTGGAAGTGACTAACAGTATGAGCTTCCTCAACTAGTTGAGCCGTCTTGCCAAAGAAAGTGTTCATTCCTGTTCCATAGACCATTGCGGTAGCTTCACCTTGACGAATAATTGAACCAGAAAAAACTGTTTCTCCTGATTTACGAGTAACAGGTAATGACTCTCCAGTAAGTGTTGATTGATCAACTTCAATCGGATCACCTGGAAGTAAACGAACATCAGCTGGGACAATATCACCAAGACGCAAATTAATAACATCTCCTGGAACTAAAGTTTTAACAGCCGGACTTGTCCATTTTCCGTCACGCTTTACTCTAACCATCACCGCTAATTTTTTCCTAAGTGCCTCAATTGCATTACTAGCTTGATATTCTTCCCAAAAGCCAACTATGGCATTTGCAAAAAGAAGAAGAATAATAATAAAAAAATCAATCCAATGGTGAATAACCGCTGATAAAACAGCAGCTATCTCAATCATCCAAGGAATAGGTCCCCAGAAATAAAATATAAATTTCAATAATGGATTAACTTTTTTTTCAGCAAGTTCATTTGGTCCGTATTGTTCTAATCTTTTTTCTGCCTCTACTTGAGTAAGTCCATCTACTGATGATCCCAGCTTTTTTTCAAATTCTGGCATCTTTAATTCTTTTAAATCGTCTTCTATTTTAGGTTCTTTTGGTTCAATAGTTTTTTTATTTCTCATGAATATAAGTATATCAAATACTACTATATAGGGCGAGTGAAGATGTTAAAATCTCCATACCGAGTATGGAGATTGAGAATTAAAATTATTAGATTTCCTGAATTTTTTTATTT
>CAZDRA010000223.1:0-4430 GCA_964507705.1 uncultured Roseivirgaceae bacterium
ACGGATGGAAAAAAACAAATCGGTGTGGCTACCAACTTGCAAAAAAATATTGATACAGGATGTAAGGAGCTGATTTTAAGTATTGAAAAAATAGCCACCCTTGCCATCATTGATCAACTGTGGAAGGAACACTTACGTGAAATGGACGACCTGAAGCAGTCAGTCCAAAATGCTGTGTATGAGCAAAAAGATCCATTGCTGATATACAAATTTGAGTCTTATGAGTTGTTCAAAAGATTTGTAGCCAAGGTAAATGAAGATACCATATCATTCCTTACCAAAGCGACTCTTCCTGTGAGAGAAGCTGATGATGTACAGGAAGCAAGAAACCGTCGGGAAGCAAGAAAGAATTATAGAGAATCCAAGGAAGAATCAAGATCTCTATTGTCTGGAGGAGAAAATCCGGATACCAGAAACAGGCCTCCGGCAGAAAAAACTGCTCCGCGAACATCAATGCATATACCGGGCAGAAACGAACGGGTAACGGTACAATATGAAGATGGCACCATGAAAAAAGAGGTCAAATTTAAAACTGTAGAGCAGGACGTGCTTGCAAACAAATGTGTAATTGTAGAGGATTAATCAGAAAAGAGATGTACAGGATATTAATCATTCTTTTGATATTGGTTTATGGTTGTTCACCAAAGCTAGCGACCAAGGGAGACACCGCAGTTTACAGTGAAGATGTTTCAGCATATCGACCATCGAATGCGCATGATATGAATGCGGCTGATGCAAATATAAATGAAGATTTAAAAGGACCGTATGTCCCGCCGACACACGACATTAATAAGGAGATGTCCTCAATCATGGATAGCATAGTGCTTCACAACCTCAGCAAATCATACCTTACTTATACCATACAAGTTTATATTGGCAGAAGCAGGGAAGAGGCCAATCAGGTCCGGGAAAAAATTTATCGTGTATTACCGGAAGAAAAGCCAGTATTAACATACCATCAACCAAGCTATAAAGTTTTTGTTGGGAAATACCATGAGAAGGTTGATGCATATAAAACGCTTAACATTTTGAGAAATAATTTCCCTGGTGCGATGTTGGTTCCCCAGCGCAAGCGCATGGAATGATTTTAGTGACAAATTCTCAACATCAACCCAACCCGTATTAAGCATTTATTGACATAATTAAATTTTCAATTGTTAAGGATAAGAACCAATTTTTATCATGGATATTAAAGAAGAAATAAAACGCCTGGCAAATGATAATGCCAAAGAAATAATTGGCTTGAGACAACATTTGCACAGCAACCCGGAACTATCCTTTCATGAATTTGAAACTGCAAAATTTGTAGCATCATCACTAAAGAAAATCGGGCTGCATCCCACCGAAGGCATAGCAAAAACTGGTGTTTCAGCATTAATAAAAGGTAAAAATCCAGATAAAAAAGTTATCGCCTTGAGAGCTGATATTGATGCATTGCCAATCAAAGAAGCAAATGACATCGCTTATAAATCAAAAAATGAGGGTGTGATGCATGCCTGTGGCCATGATGTACATACCTCTTCCTTGTTGGGAACAGCAGCAATCCTCAACCAACTGAAAGATCACTTTGAGGGAACCATAAAACTTATTTTCCAGCCGGCAGAAGAGAAAGCTCCCGGTGGAGCCTCGTTGATGATTAAAGAGGGCATTTTGCAAAATCCAGCACCAAATAATATCCTTGGCCAACATGTAGCGCCGCTCATTCCTGTTGGAAAGATCGGTTTTAAAGAGGGCATATATATGGCAAGTGCTGATGAAATTTACCTAACAGTCAAGGGTAAAGGAGGCCACGCTGCCATGCCACAAGGCAATATCGATCCGGTGCTTATTGCCGCACACATTATTGTAGCCTTGCAGCAAGTAGTCAGCAGGTTTGCTACCCCCACCACACCCACGGTATTGTCATTTGGGAAAGTCATCGCCAATGGAGCGACCAACGTCATTCCAAATGAAGTAAAAATAGATGGGACTTTCAGAACCCTTGATGAACCCTGGAGAAAAGAAGCAAAAATCAGGATGAAAAAATTGGCCGAAGGCATAGCAGAATCTATGGGAGGATCATGCGAATTTAATATTCTGGATGGCTACCCCTATTTATACAACAATGAAAAACTGACCAGAAGAAGTAAGGAATTTGCTATAGAATTTATGGGCAAAGAAAATGTAATCGACCTGGATATCTGGATGGCCGCAGAAGATTTTGCCTACTATTCCCAGAAAATAGATGCTTGTTTTTATCGACTTGGAGTACGAAATGAAGAAAAAGGAATTACCTCCAATGTCCATACGCCAACTTTTAATGTCGATGAAAACGCCTTAGAAATTGGATCTGGGCTGATGGCCTGGCTGGCGATTAAGGAGTTGGAGGCTGGTGGATAATTAGGCATATTAATTCCATAGCACATTTTCTACAAACACCACGTTACAAATTACCTTCAAAAATATTCAAAATAATTTTTTATGAACCTAATTCTGTTTCTTTGTTTTTCTCTTTTTCACGTCATAAAACATCTCCTGATAACCTATTTCTCCATCTGCTGAAATAGCTTCTACCACCACTTGCATCTCGCCAATATTATCCGCATTGTAAAAAGTCATTTAAGCCTTGCCCAAGCTATCAACCATGACTTTTGGTGCCCAATGAACTAATGCACGCAAGTCTGGTTTTACCCAGTCATCGGCTGAGAGACTTTCATACTTGGGTTCATAGAATTGACGTGGTGGCGAGAATACAGGAATGGATGAATGTACTATGCCTATTGGTTTTTTTACTCCATGAAGCCCTTTTCCGCCATGAGTATATATAGCAATAACGCTACCCAAATATGGTGCCTCAGCATGGCTGGCTCCAGGAAATGCATCAAGATAGAGTTCACGAAAGTTTCTTGTATTCTTAATAATTTCAAAACTGCTAACTTCACTTGGTGGAATGAAAGCAATAAAACCGTAATCATAATGCATGACAGGAATGCCATCAACTATTACAAGGGTTAATCCAGAGCTGCCTACTACATGTGCATACAATTCATCATTTGCCATTCTTTTAACGATTACTTGTTTTCGGAAATTGAACATAAGAACACTATACAGCCCGTAAGACCACTTTTCCTCCTTCTCTACTATGTCTTCCCCACTAATTACCTGATCCGGCTTGCCATATTTTTCCATAACCACCTTCCTTTCTGGAGTCATTTTGTACCCTTCTATAACAACTTCATCCAAATAAGTGATCCCTGTGGATAAGCGAAAAGCATCTTCCACCATTTTGCGCTCAATATTTTTTTCCACAAGTGAAAGGGCCACACTGTCCACACTTTCTACCAACTTGATATGATCAAAAGAAACATCCGGAGATTCTTTATTGTTTATTGCAATATCATAATTCCTTTTTTTTCAGATTTTTTGGCACTTTGAATCAAAATATTAAGATCCTGACCATATTCATCATTTACATCGAAATCAAATCCCCCCAGCGAGTCCGTTGTTTGTGCTTGAAAAGAATGGGGGTGACCAAAAGTCATCAGTGTTAACTCTATCGCTTTCTTTTTTTTCTGAAATAATGCTCTGCTCACAACACCAGACACAGAAAGCTTGGGTTCTGCTTGAAACAGGATATTATCTATAGATTTTGTATAGTGGTACTTCCTCCAACCCTGCGTGAGCAATAGTGCGTCCAGATCGTGATGCCTGCTATTATCCTGCTTTTCGGCCTTTCATTAAAATACAACCTTTCTGCTATGGGGAGCAATGGAAGATCCATCATTGTAAAGGCAATAATGCCTTCCGGAAACTTATTTGCTGCCAGAAAAACCAAAAACACTCCTTCTGTCAAACGTCCTTTTATTTCATAGTAAACCATTCCCCTGCAAGAAACCCGAATATAAATGCTGTCATTTTTCAGATAGTTAGAAGAGGCTATTAAGCGTATTTTATTCCCTATTTTACTTACAGATAGCACATTGCCTAAGGGTGCGACATCCGGTAAGGGGTAAATTAATGACAGCCTTTCTTTAGATTGTGATGTTAGTCTGGCAAAATAAGTAGTACTGCTATCCACATTGTTAAGCATAAAACCTCCCATAGCCAATTGGTTGCTTTTAAAAAAGGCAACAACCTCACCTTGTTCGTTAACTATTTCCCCAGCAACAGGTTTTCCTTTGCCACTGGAGTCCAATGCTTTGAAGCCTACCTTACTCTGCATCCCATGTATCAACTCGCCACTTTCAGGAAAAAATTGCAAATCAAGATAATCTTCATTCAATACAATAGTTTTGGAACGACTAAGAGAGTTATTAGTCTGAATTTGCAGCGTAACAAACTGGCATTCATCAGGGACGGCATAATCAATCAGGTATGTATCATCTCTATTTTTTTTGATAGTAAGGCTGTCTTTTCCTGTTTTCGACACTGGGACACCCTCATTCAAATCA
>CAZDRA010000224.1:0-4393 GCA_964507705.1 uncultured Roseivirgaceae bacterium
TATTTAAAATCTATGTTTAACCCAAAAGATTTATAAGAATATTTGGAATAATACACAGGTTGATCTAAGACAGTATTATATATATAGGTTACTTCATTTTTTGTGAAACCAAAATATGGCATTAATCCTATCGAAAATTTATCTGAGAGGGAGTAGTCCACATTACCAGAAAATAAACCTCCTTGTAACCCAGAAATATTTGTATCAAATAAAGGGGAACCACTTAATCCAATTTGCCAGGAACCTTTTTTGATTTGGCCTAAAAGTGACGAATTGATACTGACAGTAAAAATGAAAGCGAATATTAGGTTTTTGATTTTCATGCCGGCTGAGTGTTTAGTATAATGAAGATACGGCCTATATTTATTATTTCAAATTACTTAACATTTTTTAACAATTGCATAGACAATTTCAAATCAGCCCAAAATTCAATGGTTACAAACTCTATTCCACACCATCATCCATAGCCTTTCAAAGTTTCTATCAGCCTATCTATTCTATCGATTGCCTCTTCTTTGGCATTTTCATTTGCAGCCAATTCATACCAAAATCCATCACCCGGAGAGATATAACTTCCTTGTTTCTTGGTGATTTTATCAAAACAATTTTCAGGTAAATAATCAAAGCTGAAAATATATTTTAGGAGTTTTTGTCCTTCTTCCCAGTCCATGCCCGCCTGCCGACCTGCCTGTCCGGTAGGCAGGCGAGGCAGGGACTTTTTGCCATTTTGCGAGGAATCTATCAGCACAGCCCTTTCGGCAAATGAAAAAGTATAATCTATATTTAATTTTTCGCCGGCAGAGCTCCCTGAGGAAAAACTGATCTTTAATGGTGCTTCTTTTTTACTGATTTCATAAATGACCTGAATGATCTCGTGAATGAATATTTCCCAAACCCTACTATCCGCAGGGTGCAATACTTCAGATTGCCTATCATGGAATATCTTTATTTTAAACTCTGAGCCACCTTCGCGAGGAGATTTTTTCTTCCTCCAATTAGAATTTTTAAGTTTCTTCTCAATCTCCAAACCCCAGGCATCCGGAAATTTCCCTTTCCAATTATAGTCATCGTTTAAAAAAAATCCTTCTTCAACAATCTCTTCTTCTGTTAATCCTTCCCGATCATAATATATAATACCCAGGTCAATCTGATAGTTATCTGTATCATCCTTGCTTACTACAATTTTATACTTATTGCAAAATGGAGGAGGAATTGGTCCTGTGTTATATTCAAATATTAGTTTACTGAATGATTCGATATGTTTCATCTGTTATTTTTGGTTATGTTGCTAAGATACAACTCAGAATTTCCAGTTCTATCAATTTTACCAGTATTGGTAAGAACCAGTTCCGGAACTTTAATCAAGACTTTTGGACTATGGTATTTCGCCAATTTTCGCTTTAACAAATCAAGGATTCCTACGTCATCAATTAGTATTTCACGTTGCTCAATGAGCAAGATCATTTTACTGGTAAGCTTTTCATCAGGGATGGATAAAATACAAAATCGTTGATTAACTCCACTTTCGTGGAGGATATCCTCAATTTTATTTTCCAATTTTTCTACCTGAATTTTAATACCTCCTGAGTTAATCACATTATCAACCCTCCCGATCCACTTGAACGATCTCTCATCAATTAGCTCGACTAAATCATTGGTGACTAGTCCATCGATATCTAAAATTTTATCCTGAATGATTAGACATCCTCTTTTATCCAATGAAAATGTAACGCCCTCAACTGCTTGATAAATTTCTGCTTTTCCATCACCATTTACTTTTCGTAGCGCCACATGTGATAAGGTTTCTGTCATAGCGTAGCCGTGGTAAATATTGGAGCTAATATGCTCCATTCGGCATTCTAATGACGGATTTAATGCCGCACCACCCAACAAAATGGTATGGATATTTGCTAATGTTTCAGGAGTTTTTTTATGTATTGCTTCAAATTGATATGGAGTTAGTGCACAAAATTCTATTTTTAATTCGTTGTCAATTTTCTGAGTAAGTTTTACCGGATCAATAATTATTAAATTGAGTTTGCCTTCGATCGCTCTCACAAGCATCATTACACCCGCCACAAATTTTATATCCAAACAAGCAAGTATTATTTGTCCCTGCTGCAAACCAAATATTTTGATGGTGCGAATTGCACTTTTCTCCAATTGTTCTCTGGAAAATTTGAGGGTTTTTGGTTTGCCAGTTGACCCTGAAGTTTTTAATAAAAAATAATTTCTGCCAGAAAGCCAGTCTTTGATGAAATTCAGTATAGTCATTTCAAATTCTGACTTGCCTTGCAATTCAATTTTTCCATTCACCAAATTCTCATACAAGAATGGGTTACCATTTAGCATGAATGTTTCTGAAAAAAAAAATTGATGGTGAGTATGAGTCAAGTTTTGCTTTTTAACCCGAACAGTTCGGGGGATAATTACAGAGATCTTATAAAATATAATAATTCGTTATGCTTACGTAATCCATTCAAAACATGGCCTTTCGGAAAATTTACGAAAACCTTTACAAAACCCAATAGCCATATTTATCGTGGTATATCCTATTCCCACAATTGCGTCGCCTTTTGCTTGAAGTCTTCAAATACTTCTATATTACTTTTTTGGTCTGTTTCAATTTCCAATATCGAAGGGCCAGATTTTGCATCAAAGAACTCTGCTAAATATTTTGGCAAAGCTTCAACAGTTTTTACAGCATAGTATTTCATACCAAAATCTCTGGCAGTATTTGCAGCGTTAAGTTTTTGATTGGTCACAAAATATTCATCGCATTCCGCCAATTGCTTGGGGCCATTGATTAATGAAAAAATCCCTCCGCCATGGTTGTTGAGAATTACAATACGCAGATTTGTTGGTATGTGCCTGTTCCACAATGCATTTCTATCATAAAAAAATGCCATATCTCCAGTGATGATCACATTTATAAAATCTGTGTTGATCGCATGCCCCAATGCCGTACTTGTGCAGCCGTCAATTCCGCTGGTACCACGATTTGCCCATACCATATTTTCATGCTGGGCTTCCATTCCAACAAGATTGGCATACCTCACTGACATACTATTGGCCAAATGTAAATGGTGTCGTTTTGGTAATGCTAATAATATCTTATGTACGGCATGAAACTCGCTTTGAATATCGAGATTGAAGTAATCAAGTATAAATTTACGAGATTGAAACTCTTTGCTCATCCATTTATTAAAATATTCATTCTGTGTTTTATTTACAGATATTGTTTGTCCGATCAATAATTTTAAAAACACTTCCGGCTTTAGTTCTATTTTCTTTGAAAGCGATTTGTAAGGGTCTTGAATATCTTGATTCACTCCAATGTGCCAATGCGCTTTTGGCTTTTGCTCTCTTATAAACAATTTTAATTTTTTCGACAACACACTCTGTCCAAAAGTAATGAGAAGATCGCATCCGAGATTTTTAGCATCAATTTCATCATCAAGAATGATATCGTGCTTTGTGATTGGGTGATCTAAAGAACCAATATTAGCAGTGCTGTCTCCTACTATAACCCATTTGAGCTTAACTTGGATCTTATTTAGATATTCCCTAAAATTTTCAGATATTCTTGTCTGACCGACTACTATTAATATTCTATCGAAATTTTTAATCGCCTTGACCAATTCATTTTCTGATTGCTCTGAAAGCTGCCATTGCGGATTTGATGATTTTATAATCTTTAGTTTTTCTGAATAATGAAATTTTTCTTCTGCTGTAGGATAAAATGGCTCCCGTATGGGGATATTAATATGAATTGGCCCTTTTGAAAAACCGGTTGCTTTTATGATGGCTTCAGAAACCATTTTTTCAGCATGCCAAACAGCATCTTCATGATCAAAAGAAACTGGAAATTGATAAGACCCCAACACTTGATTTTGATATATATTTTGTTGCCTGATTGTTTGTCCATCTTGCTGGTCTATCCATTCGGGAGGACGATCTGCTGTTAGTATCAACAAGGATACTTGCTGATAAAACGCCTCCATAATTGCCGGATACAAATTGGCAGAAGCCGTTCCAGAGGTACAAACTATTACTACTAGATTATCGCTCGATTGTGCCATGCCAAGAGCAATAAACCCTGCACTACGCTCATCAGGTATTACAAAAGTTTTTATTTTAGGATGTCTGGCAAAAGCAAGTATAATGGGTGCGTTCCTTGATCCGGGACAAATGACAGCCTGTTTCACTCCATGTCTTGCACAAATCTCAGCAATGTTTATTATAGCTTGTATACTCATTCTGATCAGGGAAATGAAATAAGGAAAAATTGAAATTCTATTCTAACCAAATATAAATTATGGCAATAAAATTACGCCAATTTTTAGATTAATAAAAAGCCAAATAATCCAATTGTTAATAACCTCGGGGCAAG
>CAZDRA010000225.1:0-4374 GCA_964507705.1 uncultured Roseivirgaceae bacterium
TATACTCTTAACCTGACCGCTATGGTCCGGTAGGCAGGCTTCAGGGAATTTAGGGGTTTTATACTTTTTGGAGTGGGCTCAATTCTAATAATAGGAATCTTAACCAAGCAACAATCCGGCAAGTGTGCCCGTGAGCATAGTGGCCAATGAAGCACCAAGTAGGGCACGAAGGCCAAGTTTTGAAATATCTCCTTGTCGATCTGGTGCCATCCCTCCTATCCCTCCTATTTGAATGGCAATAGAACTAAAATTTGAAAACCCACAAAGAGAAAATGTTGCTATGATCAACGATTTATCACTTAGTGTTCCGGCAGATTTCATTGCCGATAAATCCATGTAAGCAACAAACTCATTAATCACTGTCTTTTGCCCAAGCAAACTTCCCACCTGCAAAGATTGAGACCATTCTACTCCCATGAGATAGGCAAACACCCTAAATACATTCCCCAATATATATTGCATTGAAAATCCATCAAATATCCCATTAGTAGATTCCGAAACAAGCTGGTTTAATCCGGTATATTCACCTACGACATCTTTCAAAATAAAGTTAATCGCTGCAATAATTGCTATGAATGCGAGTAACATCGCACCAACATTTAGCGCAAGTTTTAGCCCATCTGCCGCTCCTCTGGCTAATGCATCAATTAAATTGATCGCTTCTTTTTTCGAACTAAATATTAATTTATTGTCCAGTTTGTCATACTCTTTTTCGGGAACCAATAATTTGGCCATAACTATTGCTGCTGGTGCATTCATCACAGAAGCGCTCAATAAAAAAGTAGCATATTTTGTCTGCTCTATTGTATCACTTCCACCAAGAAACGCAACATAGCCTGCCAAAACTCCACCGGCAATAGTTGCCATTCCACCAGTCATCAGGCACATGATTTCAGACTTGGTCATTTTAGATATAAATGGTCTTACCAATAGCGGAGCTTCTGTTTGTCCAAGGAAGATATTTCCGGCGGCAGACAAACTCTCAGCTCCTGACAATTTCATGGTTTTGGACATTATCCAGGCAAACCCATAAACTATTTTTTGTAGAATACCAAGATAGTACAATCCAGCTGACAGCGTTGAAAAGAAGATAATGGTAGGCAGGACATTTAAGGCGAAAATGAAACCATACTTTTCAATATTGAGAAAATCACCAAATAAGAAAGTAGTTCCTTCATTTGTAAATTCTATCACCTTCACAAAAAAATTACTCGCTACGATAAATATTGAATTAACAATATCGACTTGAGTAATTAAAAATCCGATGGTAATTTGAAGTAGAAGACCACCTCCAATTAGTCTCCAATTAATTATTTTCTTATTGTCAGAAAATAACCATGCAACGCCAACAATAAATAGAATGCCGATTGTTGCCCGAATTATTGACATGGATAAAAAGACTAATTCCGTCTGTTTATTTCGTCGCGAATTTTAGCGGCTTTCTCATAATCTTCCTTCTCCAACGCTTTATCAAGCAATTCTTTAAGCTTATCAATTGGTAAGTCTTTTATCTTTTCTGATCCGGTGACAGGTTCAGATTTTTCTTTTTTAGCTTGAAATTGATCTAACTCTTGTTGAATATCCTGCTCTTCATCTTCCTCATCGGTAAGTTCAACACCTGCCTCGGAAAGTATATTTTCAAATGTATAAATTGGCGCATCAAACCTCAGGCCTATCGCAATTGCATCTGATGGTCTGGAATCAATTTCTATTTGCTTTTCGTTGCTTACACATACAATTTTAGCAAAAAATACGCCTTCTTTCAGATCAGAAATAATTATCTCTTTTACCTTATAATCAAAGCTCCCTGCAAAGGACTTGAATAAGTCGTGCGTCATTGGCCTATTAGGAATAATTTTTTCTATTTCAATAGCAATAGCTTGCGCTTCAAACATGCCAATAATTATTGGTAATCTTCTTTTCCCAGGTCTTTCGCCCATAACCAGAGCAAATGATCCACTTTGCGATTGGCTTGAAGAAAGCCCTAATATTTCTAATTTTATTTTATTCACTTAACGATACTTTTATAAAGATTTAATCTTTTTTGTTAATCTGGGTACAATATCAAAAGCGTCACCAACAATACCATAATTGGCGGCTTTAAAAAATGGTGCATCAGGATCCGTATTAATTGCCACAAGCACTTTGGAAGAGTTGACTCCGGCCAGGTGTTGAATGGCTCCAGATATTCCAATGGCAATATAAAGGTTAGGACTAACTTTTACACCAGTTTGCCCAACATGTTCGTGATGCGGCCTCCAACCAAGATCAGAAACAGGTTTTGAGCATCCTGTAGCTGCACCAAGTGCCTTGGCCAATTCCTCAATCATTCCCCAATTTTCCGGACCTTTAAGTCCGCGCCCTGCTGAAACAACAATTTCGGCATCATCCAATAAAATATCGCCTTCTGCTTTTTCTCTGCTAATTATTTTTTCATCGAATCGAACATCATCGGGCATAGCAATTTTTTCTACAGCCGCTTTACTTCCAGATTCAATTACTTCGACAGTATTTTTTTTAATTATTATAACTTTCTTTTCGCAGGAGATAGAAACAGTTGCCGTTGCTTTGCCAGTAAAGATGTCTTTTCTCACAGAAAATCCAGATGACACATCCGGTAATGACACCACATTCGATACTATTGTTGCGTCGATCTTAACTGCAACTCTTGCCCCAACATTGTCGCATAGTGAAGATTTTGACATGACTATCGTATTTGCAGCATAAACTTGGCACAAATTTGTAAGCGTATCTGCATATGCACCAACTTGATGATCGTTTAGTTTCTCATCGTTTACATTCACGACCTTAGTTGCACCAATATTTCCCAATTTCTCCAGCTCATCATTTTTATAAATACCAAAAGCAATGGCAATTATCTCCTTTTCTCCAGTTAATGCACCTGTTGCCGCTGCATAGGCAATGGCTTCCTTGGACGACTTTTTTACTTCACCACCTGATCCTTCTACAAATACTATTATCGACATAATTTCTATCTATAAAATAATTAATTTACAATACTTTGGCCTCATTAATTAAAAGCTCAATCAACTCTTCTGCGTTTTCAGCATCCACAAGTCTGACAGCACCCTTCTCTTCGGGGCTTTTATATGAAATAATTTCCGATCCCGATGTAATCTCAATTGGCTCCACAACTTGTAACGGTTTTGTTCTTGCGGTCATGATACCTCTCATATTAGGGATTTTCCATTCTGCAATGGGCTCCTGACATCCGGCAACTATTGGTAAATCAATTTCAACATATTCTTTCCCTCCTTCAATTTCCCTGGCAAGCTTTACCGTACTGCCTTCTATTTCCAGCTCCATAACAGGTGATACTGAAGGGATGCCCAATATTGATCCTACGATTCCGTGTACCACACCACTATTATAATCAATTGATTCTCGACCCATCAAAATAAGGTCATATTGTCCATTTTTTGCTATTTCGGCTATTTGTTGACCTACAAACATCGAATCAGTCGGATTCGCATTTATTCTAATGGCATCATCAGCGCCTATGGCCAGTGCTTTTCTTATCGTAGGTTCAGTATTTACCTCTCCAACATTTAATACCGTAAGCGTACTTCCTGCGATGGCCTCTTTCAACTCCACTCCTTTTGCAAGTGCATAGTCATCGTATGGCCCAATGATATATTGAACACCTGATTCTATTAACTTTGTGTTGCCATCTGAAAAAGCGATTTTTGCAGTTGTATCCGGAACATGCGTTATGCAAACCAATATCTTCATTTATTAATAATTTATAATGAAATTACAACTTAATATTTGCGACAAGTTAGTATTAAAATCAAAAAATAAAAATCAAAAAATAAAATGAATCACGAGCGACTAGAGCAGCTATTACAATTTTATAAGGAAGATCCCAATGACCCTTTCAATTTGTATGCCTTGGCAAACGAATATAAATCTAACTTTCCTGAAAAAGCACTGAAATACTTTGAGATATTGTTAGTCGAACACCCTGGATATATTGCAACATATTATCATTTGGCTCACTTGTACATCGAACTTGAATTAGATAAAAAAGCAAAAACTGTTTTTGAAAAAGGAATAATATTAGCCACTAAAAATAATGAATCTTTGGCCCTGCGAGAATTGAAAAGTGCTTTTGATGAATTTCTTATGTAAACAATTGGTTCTGCCACGAATTTGCTTGCAGTAGGCAGGTTTAATGGAAGACAATAAATAAAGTCAGAAGCCGGGAAGTCCGGAGACCGAAGTAAAAAAGTGTAAAAAGCCAAAAGCAGGATTAAGAAACACTATTTGTTGTTTATTCAACAGGCCTTTTCTTCCCTGCCTTTGCCGGTAGGCAGACGCCTCCTACAACAAAGTTTCCATTAAACCTGCCTG
>CAZDRA010000226.1:0-4303 GCA_964507705.1 uncultured Roseivirgaceae bacterium
TCAAAGATACAACTTTTTTATATTAATTCGCTTTATTAGAATTCTTTACACTAGCGTCTTTTTAAATGTAAAATCTTCTGGATGATAACCCAGAACGTGATATACATTTTCGGAGACAAAGACCGGACACAATTTTTGGTAATCGTATATATAATAAAATTGATTGTCTGTAGTTAGATAATTTTTCTGTAAAAGATCATTTATCAAACCAACATCTAATTTCCTGTCTTTCTTGAAAGGTTCGTAATATTCTTGTAATTGTTCGAAAATCGTTTCCAAAACCGGATCAGTCATATAGAAATGAGTAAAAGAAGAAAGGTGAAAGAGATGCCTTTTTTATAGCTATGGCAATGCTTTAGGGCTACTTCTAAGGGTATATTCATGGTTAGCAATTGCGTTGTCAATATGGCCCACAATATAAAATATTATTTATGGCACACAAACCCAAAGATGTTCTAATTTGATTTTCTATAAGACATACCCTACAACCTCGATATGGTCAATCCCCCATCAACCATAATCACCTGTCCGGTTGAATATGGGAAGTCACCTCTTGCCAAGGCTGCTGCAGCTTTCCCAACATCTTCTGACTCTCCCCAACGATCCTGGATAGTAAGTCCTTCGCTGATCAATTTATCATATTTTTCGGTTACTCCGGAGGTCATATCGGTAGCAATAACACCTGGGCGAATTTCATAGACAGGAATTTTGTATTCGCCAAGCCGAGCTGCAAAAAGCTGAGTCACCATACTCAAACCGGATTTAGAAATGCAATAATCTCCTCGATTAACTGAAGCCACTGTAGCCGAAATGGAAGAAACACTGATGATGCATCCGGAAAAATCAGTGGACTCTTTTTGCTGGGTAACCATCCAGTTGGCAGCTAGCTGGGTGAGGAAATATGTGCCTTTCAGGTTAGTGCCAATTACATAATCAAAGCTATCTTCTGTCGCCTCCAGAATGTCATTTCGTTCTTTTGGTGCCACGCCGGCATTGTTGATCAGCACATTCAACTGCCCATATTCATTTTTTATTTTTTCGATCATAGATTTTCGAGATGTTGTGTTGCCGATATTTCCCTGGCAATAAATCACCTTTACGCCATAAGATCGCAGTTCTTCCAGAGCTTTGGTCACGTTTGATTCATCTCTCATTCCATTGATGGCGAGATCAAAACCATCTTTTGCCAGGCATTTGGCTATTCCATAGCCGATGCCTCTCGACCCTCCTGTTATTAATGCTGTTTTTTTCATTTTATATTTCTCTATTTACTTTTCAATATTCATTATTCCTCGCCTTGGCGGACAAGTTTATTTTAACTACGCTGAAAGAAAAAGAGCCTGCCTCCAGTAGGCAGGCCGAAAGCTCAAAGTGATGATTGAACCTTTGAGCTTTTTTTGCATTCAGCTATTTCCTTTTTTTTCTTCCAGCTCTCTTCCTTTGAGCTTTTTCGTTTTCTCTACAATTTCTTCATCAAAATCAGATAAGAAGGTTTTGTCCTGGATCACTCTGTATTCTTCGTATTCTACTTGGGCTTTCAGCTCTGCTTCCAATTTTGAAATTTTTCCCGTATGCGTTAAAATTGGATAATTTGAAAGTTTTAAGAAGTTCTCTAAAAACATTTTCCAATCATGCATTTTCATGATTTGCATTCGATTCGCATTATTTTCTGCCAAATCCAAATAAGCCGATACGATTAGATTAAGTTCTTTTATGTGTTCTTCATTCAAATAATTTTTGGCAACGCTGGTATCAGATTTTAGAATTTTTCCAGATGGTGCATATTTCCAGGTCTTTAAACCCATATAGATTTTTCTAGCATCCGCTTCATTGTAAATAATTTCAGCAGCAGTTTTACCTGTTATTGCCCAATGCAATTTGTTCTGCACAGAAGCAAAAAAGTTTTTGGTTTGCGATGAACTCTTATCATAATCCGCTGACAGTGTGTAAATATCTGTGATTTTCTGGTAGAATCTACGCTCGCTTGCACGTATCTCACGAATACGCTCCAGCAACTCATCAAAATAATCTTTTCCAAATACTTGTTTTCCTTGCTTTAATCGATCATCATCCAGTACAAAACCCTTTATGATAAACTCTTTTAACGTTCGGGTCGCCCACTTTCTGAAATGTGTCGCCTGAATAGAATTTACGCGATAGCCAACCGAAATAATAGTATCTAAATTATAATATTTGGTGTCGTATGTTTTCCCATCATTGGCAGTATGTGCAAAATTTGCACATACTGAATGCTCTTCTAATTCTTTGGTTGCAAAGATATTCTTTATGTGCTTGGTGATTACACTTCTGTCTTTTCCAAAAAGTACAGCAATGGCTTTTTGCGTAAGCCAAACCGTTTCGTTCTGAAGCAAAACGTCCACCTTTATTTTAGCATTTTCGGTGGTGTAAAGCAAAAAATCACTTTGTATTTTATCTAAATTATCTTTTGCCTTCATTCTAAAATATTTTCATGTCTCCCAATTTCTTCTTGAAATCCAGTGTTCACGCAAGTATCAAATAAATATTTATGACTTTCATTTTTTTTAAACCATTTAGACTCAAGCTTGTAGCTAATACCTTGAAATGTTTCTTATAAAAATAGTAACTTAAATTTGCGCACAAGTCTTAAGCCGCAATTACTACACGCTATTGTCAGGTATTGTTGTTAATATTTCAATCTAAAGAATCGGCGATTTTGCAATAAGGTAAATTCTTCCTAAAAGTTTCAATCTGTTCAAGGTTGAAATTATTTCCTGCAATTAATAAATATCGTAATTCCTTCAAATCAAAAATTGCTTTTGGTAGTTCATCAAGATTGCAATCAAGCAAACTAAGAACTTTCAGGTTTGAAATTTCTCCAATTTTAGAATCAATTCTTATTGATCTATTCGAAGTCAACAATAAAGTCTGTATTTTTTGATTATGATAAATAAATTGAGGTAGTTCCTTCAATTGATTTCCTTTTAAGGAAATAAACTTTAAATATTTTAGTTCAGATACTTCGACTGGAACCTTCTTCAAATTTTGATTTGATAAGTCTAATGCTTCAACTTTTGTCTTGTTATTTAATGCCTTTTCAAGGTCATAATACCACTTATATTCTCTTCCTTCAAATTTATATACATCTTGTTTGCATTGCCATAATGAAACCATCAAAAGAAAGAAAAAGAGTTTTAGTTTATTCATTTTAACCCAGTAACACCTAACTTAAATAACACTACAATTCCTCAATATCCACCCAAGCCTTTTTCGCCCAACTTTCCAATCCTTTTTCGGCCAACTGTACACCTTTTGCGCCTTCTTTCAATGTCCATGGAAATGGATCATCTTTTACTACATGTTTCAGGAATAACTCCCACTGGACTTTAAAGGCATTTTCGTGAACTTCCTGCTCCGGCACTTTGGCCCATCCACCCTGGAAATCTATGGGTTGTTGAATGTCAGGATTCCAGACAGGTTTAGGTGTATTGCCATAGTGCTGGGTGTAACATTCCCTTAAGCCTGCCACGGCAGATCCTTTTGTCCCATCAACCTGCAAAGTGAGCAAATCGTCACGTTTTACCCTTGTAACCCAAGAGGAATTGAAGTGTGCAATCACTCCACCTTCCAGTTTAAAAGTGGCATACGCGGCATCATCAGCAGTACACTTATAAGTATGGCCACTTTCATCGACACGTTCTTTAATGTGTGTAGCTCCAAGACATGAAACCGACTTCACTTTGCCAAATATATCATCTAATACGTATCTCCAGTGACAAAGCATATCCACGATGATACCTCCATCATCTTCTTTACGATAATTCCATGATGGCCGCTGAGCAGGTATCGTATCGCCTTCAAAAACCCAGTAACCAAATTCGCCTCTTACGGATAGTATTTCACCAAAAAATCCGCTTTGTATCAAGCGCTTTATTTTCAACATCCCTGGCAACCAGAGTTTATCCTGAACAACGCCATTCTTAACTCCTTCTTTTTGGCAGACATCATATAGCTCCAAAGCGACCTTAGTTTCGGTAGCTGTTGGCTTTTCGCAGTAAACATGCTTCCCGGCTTTTGCAGCTTGTTTTACGGCATCTGATCTTCTGCCAGTTGTCTGCGCATCAAAATATATTTGATAGTAAGGGTCGTTCATCACCTCATCGAGGTTGGTGGTGATTTTCTGCACACCTGACATTTCTCTCAATTTTTCCAGCTTGTTCATGTTACGACCTACCAAAATTGGGTCGGGCATAATGACTTCATCAGGACTTACTTGTACTCCACCCTGTTTGATAATCTCAACTATTGATCTCATCAAATGTTG
>CAZDRA010000227.1:0-1752 GCA_964507705.1 uncultured Roseivirgaceae bacterium
TAGGGAGACATAAACCTTAGCACATGCCCAACCATGAAAATGCAATGCTTTTCTTCAGCAAGTTTTATCAACTCTTCTCCTTGATTGATATCCAGTGTCATGGGTTTTTCGAGAAATACGTTAAGGCCGGCATTTATTGCTTTTTTTGCGAGGTCAAAATGCAAGTCTGTATGAACGCAAATGTGAACTGCATCTAAATTTTCGTTATTCAAGCAATCGTCCAAGTCACTATATTTCTGGATTGATGCCAACACTTCAGGATCAATGTTTCCAGTAGAAAAGTTGCCAATATCCGTAGTTAGCTTTTCGTCAATGCCATCCAGATCTTTATCAACGATGGCAATTAATTTAAGGCCTTTATTTTTTAGAATATTAATAGTATGGGTCATTCCCATAAATCCAAAACCTACTACAGCTACATTTTTCATTTCTTCAGCTCAATTTTAATTTTAGAATTCAAATCTTTTGTGCGACCCAGAGGCTTCACCATGGATGCTGATAGCAATAAATGCCAAAAGCCCAATGAATAATACGACAAGCAAAAAGTATTTGCCCCATTTATTTGCATCAATTTCTTTTGATTCAAAAACCGGATTTAACTTTGGTAGCACAATGAGTATAATAATAAAATTGACAATGTACAAGTATTGTTCAATCCGGTAAGTACTGATGAAGGCCCCGGTCCTCAGCAAACTATAAATGATATAAACTCCAAATAATCCAATAAAAAAGACCTTTACATCTTTATAATTATATTTAACAATGTTATCTGATTGCTGATTATGATATTTTATCAAGACAAATCCTGCATAGCTTATGATGAGAGCAAAAGCGATTATCTGGACGATTACCGCTGCTGTTTCCGGATCACCGCTAACAAGATTGGCATAAGTTTTTTGCAATTCTTCCACGACAAAAGATTGCTGCCAGACTACAAATGGGATCACTAACACCACCAAAAGCAATGGCATTAAATTGGAAGATTTCTTTTGAATCGGCTCCGTTTCTTCCCACTCAGAAGTGAAAGTGCCATAAGCCATTCCCAATCCACCAAAAAAACCCAGAGAATATTCCATGACATTCCACATATTAAACTGGACCTCCGCTGTATTTCCCAATACTTGTAGAAAATGGCCAAAAGCAAATCCAAAGCCTCCTCCCATACCTGCGAAAACAGCTACCCTTGTTGCAGCATTGTATTTACTATTGTTCAAAAACCATATCATAAAAAATGCCATTCCCAAACATACTGCCCATACTTCAGATCTTGGCGGTGTCATTAGCCACTCCCATTGCATGATCAGAAAAAAGTAAGTTATTATTCCACTGGAGGCCATTCCGGACAGCAGCAAAGGCCACTTTACCTTATTTTTTTTAGAGTCGGTAAGAGTCAATCCAAATAAACCGCCACCGATGAACCCATACAAGCCACCAATGACAAATAGCATCAAAAGTCCATAATACACATTGACGAAATCTGTACCCCTGCCATAACCGACTACCCTGCCATAGCTCATCATTCCACCCAGGCCCCAGCCGATAGCCGCGGCAAGTGTGGCCTTAAACAATTTGGCATACCAATCGTCTCTTTTAGCAATCAGGATGATGGCAATCGCACCCACAGCTCCTGCCCAGGCAGCTCCCTGCTCATGACCAAACTGACCCCGAATCGCCCAGGTTGTTCCAAGAGTCATTCCTACAATAATGAGGTTTAATAATTGTCCTTTCGATTTCATAACTCTTTTCAATTCA
>CAZDRA010000227.1:1852-4268 GCA_964507705.1 uncultured Roseivirgaceae bacterium
TTCAATTCATAATTCAAATGTTCTTTTGCTCCTAGTTCTATTATTCTCTTGTTCTAATATTCTATCATTATTTCATTTCCTCAATCTATCATTGCTTCACTCTATCCAATCTACGCTAAAACTTCGGTTGGCAAGCATTCCTGTCATTTTATCAACCCCAAATACCTCCCCATCCAGTAGGGCAACAACCAATAGACCGGGTCAAGTTCTTGAGCTGGGTTGCCATCTATGGTCGCATAAGGATTTCTATCCCAGCGTATGGTTATGTATTCGCTAGGAGGTCTCAACTCATCCACTTGCAAGGTTTCCAGGATAGGCTTGCGGGCCACCTGTAGATCTTCACGTCTTCCATTATCAAATTGCCAATCTACCAGATCAAGTGGCGCATCTTTCAGAAAAAAGATAGAAGTCTCCAGTTCGTCGTTCCCCCCGGCCAGGTAGTTGTAGGTGAAATTTAGAAGAGGACTACTGGTCTCCTTGTATTTTTCAAACCATTCATCCATATGGGTTTTATACTCTTTTTTGAGTGCCGGATCATTTTCATACTTCAGCAAAGGAGGATAGACATACAAAGCCAGATAAATATCAAAATAAGTTTCGAAGGAAGGATTTATGTCGTGCAAGGCTTTTGCATTTTCTAAATATCCATCTTCCTCTATTAGTTTCAAATAAGCAATCTCGTACTTTTCATCGCCTGTTATCTGGTAAGTAAATTTTAAAAAAGAAAGCAACTCCAAAGAATTTAAAGCCTTTTCAGGAGCCCAATCAGGATCATGGTTTAAATTTTTTGGCGACCACACGCCCCACTTTGTATGCGTTTCATCTACATCAGTCAGGTTAAAATCATTTCGCATTAGATGATCCATGATCTTCCTAAAATGATGCACTACCCTTTCCTTTTCTTTATCATCTGCTACAAAAGTATAATAGCAATAGTAGCCGAATAAATGACCGCAAAGCTCATCGCTGCTGGTATCTCCTTTCCACATCCACTTCCCGTTTTTTGATAAATGCCATCGTACCTCCACCGATTTTTGCCTTGGATTTCTGATGATTTCTTCGGCCAATTGTTGAGGTGTGAAGGTGCGGTTCATATCATGCGATTTTTTCCAGGAAACCGGAATAATTGTCCTGGCGAAAAATCCATCTATTTCTGTAACTTCCCGCAGGTAGTGCAGGAAATCAAATGCTTTTTTTGCTCGCTCTTTTGCTTCAGGATTCTTTGTGGCCGCATATCGAAAGGACTCCATGGCAAGGTACATACTGGTATATTCACCATCATTGTCGTCATCAGTAGCTTCAAGGGTGGTGGTATCGCCAGGTACATTCAGTGCGAACCGATTTACAATCCATGGTTTCCGCACGTGGCGCTGAATCAAAAATTTATAAAAATAATCAGCTTTTTGCGCCAGCGTCATTTCTCTTTTCTTTATGGCACTCACACCATTGGCGGTGGCAATCCATGCGTTTCCTTCTTTATCGAATGATATATCTCTGACCTCGTCCGACATCAACCAACGCCTGCTCAAGCGTACAGAATATTCTTCTTTACCGGGAGTGAAGCGAGTGATGCCATAATTTGTGCCTACCCACATGGTTCCATCAGGAGATCTTTTTACCACATTGACCCAGGCATTGGTGATCCCGTCTTCAGGTAACTTTTCACCAATTTTCCCTGTGGCATTTCGAATGGCGATACCGCCAAGGCTGCCAACCCACAAGTCTCCCTGATCACTAAAATCAAGACCATGCACATAAGCACTTATCAGATCATCATTTCCCTGGAAGGCGGTTGTATTTTCGCTGTTGCAGTGGTACAATCCAACATCAGTCCCAATCCAAAGACCTCCTTTGCCGTCAGACACAACGGCTCGCATGCTTTTTCCTGTAGAATAGTTTTTCTTTTCCCATGCCTCTTCGCCAGCCAGAGTATGCAGACTCGAATTATTATTATATAGCCATATCCCATAAGGCCCCAGGGCATAAATTCCTTCGTCGGCAATAACTACCTTTGCCAACGGCGGCTTAGGTCCGCTGAGCTTTTTGAAATCACCAGAAATATTTGTGTAAATGCCATTCCATGCAGCGACCCATATATTCCCTTGCTTGTCAACCTTTACATCATAAGTCGGGCCCTGGTCAGCTCCTTTTATCATCAAATCCCATTGACGACTTCCGGGCTTTTTCATGTAAATGCCATGCTTTGTCGCAGCCCAGATATTATCATTTTGATCAGGTTGAATAGCTCTTACATCATTGGCGATTTTTATATTTTCATCGATAATAAATCCTTCATGATATTCCTGCGTAAATGGCACATCTACATAAACGCTTTCATGCTTTACATCCTGTATTTCTTCGGAATCATGTTGATTATTGCAGGAAAATAGCAGGGCCATCAGGGCAACTAATTGTA
>CAZDRA010000228.1:0-4240 GCA_964507705.1 uncultured Roseivirgaceae bacterium
AACCCCTCAATCTGTGTTGAATGTAAATAGAAATGTCGATCCCGAAGGATATTTCAAGAGCCGGTTGGTAGGAAGAAGTGCTTATCGTTTTTATAGATATGCCAGGAACATTGTTTTTGAGACATCAAAAATAACCAAAGATAGTATCGCAGGCACAATTGATATTCCTGTAGCGTGGCAGCACCTTGACACACTGGAATATTTAAGATTATCTAAAGCTTTTAGCATGCTCGATTTGGCAAATGAAGATGTAGCTTTTCATCCAGGAGAAATCTATTTAATTACGCTGACAGCAATGATGTTTTGTGATTTTGATTTTGAAAAGGCCATGGCATTTATTGTAAATTATGGCAGGGATAATGATACCGTTGCGGCAATTGCGGGTGCTATTTTGGGTGCCTACTGGGGAGCAGATAAGTTACCTAAAATAATGAGCGCACAGGTTTTGTTGGTAAATAAAGAAGAACTTGATATTGACCTCGAAGCTTTGGCAAGACAATTAACGGACAAATATTTCAACTAACATTTGCATTGACGATCAGCCGGAACTTGACTTCAGTAGCAACCCCAAAGGGTAGGGCTTCGCAGCTTTCGGATGGGTGACCTCGGGAATTGAAGTAGTGAAAATATAAACGATGCCAAGGCTGAGGGTCAGGGATTGTGGGCCTCAATTATGATTTTAGAAGTTTGGTATTGGAATGATGTTGCCGACAATAAAAAAGCCTCTGGGTATCCAGAGGCTTTTATAAATTTATAAATCTAATCTATTTCGCATCGCTATAGCGCTTGGCTACGGCATCCCAATCAACTACATTCCAGAAGGCAGCAATATAATCAGGTCTTCTGTTCTGGTAATTAAGGTAATATGCATGCTCCCAAACATCCAGACCTAAAATAGGAGTGCCGGATTTTTCGGCAATATCCATTGTAGGATTGTCTTGATTTGGTGAAGATGTAACAAATAATACACCGTTGGAATCTACACAAAGCCATGCCCAACCCGATCCAAACCTGGTGGCACCTGCTTTTGAAAATTCTGCTTTAAAGTCATCAAAAGATCCAAAGGTGCTGTCAATGACACTTGCCAGATCTCCTGATGGATTACCTCCATCATTTGGTGACATGACAGACCAAAATAAGGAGTGATTAAAATGTCCTCCACCATTGTTCCTGATTGCAGGTGTAAGACTGCTTATACTCGACATAATTTCCTCAATAGATTTGCCTTCAGCGGCGGTGCCGGCAACTGCATTATTTAGATTGGTGACATAAGCATTGTGATGTTTTCCATGATGAATCTCCATGGTACGCTTATCAATGTGCGGTTCTAACGCATCGGTCGCATATGGTAATGCGGGTAGTTCAAATGCCATAATATTTTTAGTTTTTAAGTGATACAATAATGTGCAAGTTATAATAAATTGATTTACGGGATTTATAATAAGCCGAATAATTATTTCCTCAATTTCTGAAAGAAATCTTCAAGTATTTTTTGACACTCATCTGCCATAATGCCTGTATTGATCTTGGTTTTGGGGTGTAAAATATTTTTGCCCATTAGGGAATATCCTCTTTTCTGATCTGAAGCACCAAAATATATAGTGCCTATGTGCGCCCAGCGAAGTGCTCCCGCACACATCACACATGGCTCCAGCGTCACATACATTGTACAATCTTCCAGGTATTTACTTCCCAAAAAGTCCGCCGCAGTTGTTATAGCCAAAATCTCGGCATGTGCAGTTGGGTCATTGAGCATCTCAACTTGGTTGTGGGCTTTGGCGATAATGCGATTATTTGCAACAATTACAGCACCGACAGGTACTTCTCCTTGCTCATAAGCAATTTGGGCTTGCTTAAAAGCTTCTTGCATATATCTTTCGGGAGAGAAAATGGATAAAGACATTAAAGTTTTTTACTGATTTTTACAGATTCCATTATTTGCCTGGCGATCGGAGACCATTTTTCTTTTTGTCTTGATGGACAAGAAAAGTTGAATAAGACAGTTTTTCCATTTACAATGGCGTATTGAATTCTCACGAATTTGCTAATTGAACTTTGGGTGATCGTTGTCCCTTCTTCGTCGTTTACTGAAGACACAAATTCAAAGACTGCAAAATTTCTTTCATTGATTTCTTCAATTTCCTCTTTAATAAAATTTACCTCATCGTAGAGTCCCATTATATTAGATTTATAAAAACTTTGCATAATCTCCAGGTCTTCCTCATTCCATCTCGAATAGGCTACATTAATTCCCAAATCAACTGATCTGTTAAAATCAGTATAAACAGCCAAAGGTGCTTTCGAACTCGCATATTTATTCGATAAATCTTCGGGACTCATAGGAATAAAATCGTGAGGAAGGGAAAGCGTTATTTTATCGTCGACTTTAGTCTTGACAAATTTCACACTTTGAAAAGCAATAAATATTATTGATAATAAAAGAATAAGAAATTGTTTCATGTCATTTAATAATTAAAAATTTTGTATGGTACGATCGATAATGTCACAACATTCACTTATTTGCTCTTCTGAAATTATCAACGGAGGAGCAAAGTAATTTGTATTCCACTGTGTGGGTTTGGCACAACTTGTAATGGGTGACATTTCTTTGCTCCATATTTATTTTCGAGCGTAATTGCATCCTCATCTGTATCTGCTATGCTTTAATGAGCCCGTGGTGTCTCACGCTATTTTTCAGGTTCATTTATTATTTTTTCTATTTTACGCCTTAATTTTTCTCCTCTAAGGGTCATTGCAATAATTTTACCATCCATTATTAGGTAATTAGTCGGAAGGCTTAAAATTTTATATAAATCGTTCGACACTTTTTTATTCTTATCCCAAAGTGAAATCCAAGTCATATTGTCCTTTTTCATTGCATCAAGTAATCTTCTTTCTGATCTGTCTTGACTTACAGACACTATTTCAAAACCTTTATCTTTAAAATCGTTGTATAGTTCAACATAGTTTTCATGTTCAAGTCTGCAAGGTCCACAACCTGATGCCCAAAAGTCCAATAAAATTATTTTGCTATTTATTGAAGAGAATTTGATTTCGTTACCAGAAGCATTTTTTAGGGTGAAGTTATGGGGATAATCACCTATTTCAATAGGCCTAGTATTTATTTCTTCTTCATTCTCTAAAAAAGTCTTAATTTGGTTTCCATAAATATTTGATTGAATATCTGGGTTCATTTTGTTATAAAATTCATTAAGCTTGATACGGTCAATCTTATCAGGAAAATATGCAATATTAAATAGCATCATAGTAGCTGTGCAATAATAATTAGGATTATTATAAATAAATTCTATTCTTTCCTTATTTATTATTTTTTCATGTGAATGGTATCGTATCCTCATTTCTGATATTTTGTCTTTCTGAAGATTTGAATTTGTTCTTACAGAATCTGCAATTTGTTTCCGTTCATTTTTCAATTTAGCTACACTCATTATGTACTCGTAATATTGGTCTTGTATTTTGGAGCCAATTATTTTTGATTGAAAAATTTTTCCTTTAACACCGTGTATACTCATTGAGGTATTTTCTGCCCAAAAAGTCAAAGACTCAAATCCAACTATGTCATTTGGAATTTCTGAAAGTACTATTAAAGAAAATTTAGTTGGTTTGTCAAGTTTTCGATTCAGTTCAAATGTGCCATTATTCAAATAGAGTGTAATTTCATTATCAAAATCAAGATCCATGTTGTCTAAAAACGGACAAATAGTTATTTTTTCATTTTCTTCAAACCCAATGAGGTTGCCTTTCAAATTCAATATCTGCGCTTTGGTTTGATTAATATTCAGAATGATAAGAATTATGGAAAAGTACTTTATATATTTCATTTGCTTGGTTTTAAATGTGTGGTACCACATCGCTATAAAATAGCTACGATTTATTTCTAAAGATATTAGTTTGAAAGCCAATCACAACATTCGCCACAATAACGTTTTGCAATATGGCATGACGCAGGTTGCGAGTGATTTACTATCAAACTGAGATGAAGTTGAAACGGACTAAAGCCGTAACAATTAAGTGCTTTACCGCTTTTAAGATTGAATCAGCTTAATAACTTCATCTCTTAGGTTTGGAATATGCTTATGGATAATTGCCCAAATATTTTCATCAGATATATTATCATATGCATGAATTATTTGATTTCTTAATCCAATAATCCTTTTTGCATTGAAGAGAGGGAAATCAGGATCTTGTTTCAAAATTCTATTAACAGCTTCGCCAATAA
>CAZDRA010000229.1:0-4170 GCA_964507705.1 uncultured Roseivirgaceae bacterium
CTTTTTTCTTCACGCTATAAATGTACGGTTTTTTGTGTGATGGGCTTTCTTTCTATTTCCGCTGTTTTTTGTATGAATGCTGTCACCATTAAAAGGTTATTGCTAAGTTCGTAAAGTAGAATTAGGGTCTGCTCAAAAATAAAAATGCGTTTAAAAAGAACATATATACTGATTGGATTTGTAGGATTCGCAATACTGAGTTTGTTAGTCCCAATTCCCGATCCACTATTTGACACTTCATATGCTACGGTAATGGAGAGTAAGGAAGGGCAACTATTGGGCGCGCGAATTGCCGAAGACGAACAGTGGAGATTTCCACCAATCGATTCATTGCCTGATAATTATATAAAATGCTTACTCGAATTTGAGGACAGGTATTTTTATATCCATCTGGGAATTAACCCTATTTCCATTGTCAGAGCAATAAAACAAAATATCAAGGCAGGAAAAATTGTGAGTGGTGGCAGTACGATCACTATGCAAATCGCTCGCATGGCTCTGGGAAATAAACCGAGGACAATTTCTCAAAAAATAATTGAATTATACCTGGCCATAAGAATCGAGCTTAAATATTCTAAAGATGAAATCCTTGAACTGTATGCCAACAATGCACCGTTTGGTGGGAATGTGGTGGGGATATCTGCTGCTGCATGGCGATATTATGGCAGATCACCTTTTCATCTTTCCTGGGCAGAAGCCGCAAATCTTGCTATTTTACCCAATAGTCCCGGCATTGCATATCCCGGGAAAAAAGAAGCTAAACTATTGAAAAAAAGAAATCGAATATTGGCTGGCTTGAGACATGATTCAATAATTGATAGTTCTACCTTTTTACTCTCTAAAGCTGAGCCATTTCCACAAAGACCAAAGCAGTTGCCAAATATTGCATCGCATCTTTTAGATCGCTGCAAGAAAGAAGGTCTCGCACAAACTACTATAAAATCAAGTATTGATATTTCAGTTCAAAAAACTGTAAATGAATTAGTTAAAACACATTATATAAAGTATAAGTTTAAACAAATTCACAATGTAGCTGCCTTAGTTGCAGATATAAATACTGGTGAAGTGAAAGCATATGTTGGTAATGCCAATGTTGAAAAAAATTTGGATCATGGGCAGCAGGTAGATATAATTACCAGCAGACGCAGTCCCGGAAGCTTGCTCAAACCCATATTATATGCTCTGGCTATTGATGAGGGAATTATTACTCCAAATCAACTTTTGCCTGATATTCCGGTTTATTTCCAGGGATTTACGCCTCAAAATTTCGATAAGAAATTTAAAGGTGCGGTTCCAGCAAACCTGGCTTTACGTAGCTCATTAAATGTGCCGTTTGTAGGACTACTCAAAATGTATGGTTATGAAAAATTTCATTATAAATTGAATAAGCTGGGCCTGTCAAGTTTTGATAAACCGGCATCACATTATGGATTATCAATGATCCTTGGAGGTGGAGAAGTAACGCTTTGGGAGATTGCCGGCCTTTACGCATCAATGGCTCGCAATCTTAACAATTACAATTCCCGCAAGGGTAATCTCCGGTATCATTCAAATAATTTCAAATCTTTGACATATCTAAATAACAATGAAGGGGCAAGTAAATTAAAAACGAAAAATAGTAAGGTTAGTGCGTCAGCTACATGGCACATGTTACAAGCTATGCAGGAGCTACGACGACCTGATGCTAATTGGGAGCAATATAGTAGCAGTAAAACAATTTCCTGGAAAACAGGTACAAGTTATGGGCACAAAGACGCCTGGGCTATAGGCATAAATTCAGGGTATGTCGTGGCAGCGTGGGTCGGCAATGCAGACGGAGAGGGGAGACCCGACCTTGTGGGTGTATCTGCTGCAGCTCCCCTTATGTTTCGAATTTTTGAATCACTTCCGGAAAGTACGGCATTTCAAATTCCTTTTTCAGATATGAAAATGATGAAGATATGCCAACAAAGTGGAGCAAAGGCGAGTGCTATCTGCCCAGATACTGATAATTTACCTATTACCAAAAGTGTTGCATCTACAGGCGTATGTCGACATCATCAAATTTTGCATTTGGATGAGACCAATAAGTACATGGTCAATTCTGTATGTTATCCCATTCATAAAATGCATGAAGAACCCTGGTTTATATTACCACCGGCTCAGGCCTGGTACTACAAAAAATATAATATGAATTATGCAGAACCTCCAGACTACTTGGCAGGTTGTATTTCCAGAACAATTGAAACCATCGAAATGATCTATCCTAAAAAATTTACCAGGGTATTTGTCCCAACAGAAATTGACGGTAGGCAAGGAGAAGTTGTTTTTGAAGCGGCACATCGAAACCCCAAGGCTAAAGTATTCTGGTATCTCGATGATGAATATATTGGAGAGACCAGGCAGGTTCACCAGATAGGATTGCACCCTTCTGAGGGATCACATCAATTAAGCCTTGTCGATGATCAGGGAATGGAGTTGAATATAGCCTTTGAAGCTATTAATGATAGTAATTGAAAGGTCTCCAATGAAAAAAGCAACTTCACGTTGGCATTGTAATCGAGTACTGTATTCTAAAAGTAAGTATTATATATTTATCCAATTATGAGAAAATGCATCAAGGTTATCTGTTCATCATTATTTCTTTTTGTAAGTGTAAATACTTTTTCCCAGAGTATTCTTCTTCCTGTTGGTCACTCTCATAATGATTATATCAGGCAAAATCCATTGTTTGAGGCATTGTCTTATGGCTTTACAAGCATTGAGGTAGATGTTTTTTTGCATGACAATCGAATGGTTGTTACTCACGACAACAAGAATTTGAATGAAAAGCCTACTATTCAGGAATTGTATCTCGATCCGCTGAGGTTGATGATTAAAGAAAACAATGGGACTATATTTATAAACGACAGCACTCAGCTGGTGCTCATGGTGGATTTGAAATCCGAAAAGGTAGCTACTTACCAGGCACTGAAAAGCTTATTTGAAAAGTACAAGGACTTAATCGAATGGTATCAGGGAGAGAAGGTGATTTGGGGACCAATAAAAGTATTGCTCACTGGAGGCCCTCCGGTAGACTTAATCGAAAAAGAAGAGAATAGGTATTTTTACGTTGATGGGTCAATAGATCAATGGTCGGAGGATTATCCAGTAAATCTGATGCCTCGTGCTAGTACTAACTACAGGAATTATTTTAAGTGGTTTGGTAAAGGTGAGATATCGGTTCAGGAAGAGAAAAAACTTAGAGAATTGATTACCAAAGCGCATGCTGCTGGCAGAAATATTAGATTTTGGGGAAGCCCCAATAAACCCAAAGTTTGGGAGAAATTGCTGGATGAAGGAGCAGATTGGATAAATGTAGATGACCTGAAAGGATTTAGTGAATTTTATCGTTTGCGGATTGGAAAGTAAAATGCCCTATTTGCTATCCCGGCTTGCCTGGCATTGCCGGCCATATCAGTATTGCCGGATTTATTCCGGCATCTGTCTGCTATCTGTAAGAATCCCTTCAAGGGAAAAAATCTTAAATATCCAAGGATGAAGAACGAGGTTATCACTTTTTGTGGTTTGGTCTGGGTTATTTTGGTTTGCTGCCAGTAGCAGACAGACCCCGCAACAAGTGCGGGGATTATGGAGTGGGTTACATTAAGAAATCTTCATATAAATCCCTCCAATCAGGATTCATTTCATTTATTAAGTTTTCCTTCCATTGCCTTTTGTACTTCTTTAATTGTTTCTCCCGTAATTTCGCAGGTTCCATGTCTTTGAATTCTTCATAGAAAACAAGTTTGTTTACGTTATATCTCTTAGTAAATCCATCATACACTTTGTTTTTATGCTCAAATATTCTACGTTCAACATCATCAGTATAACCTGTATAAAGCACAGTATGGTTTTTATTGGTGACCATGTAAACAAAATATTTCTTCATCTAAATAAAGCGATTGCCCGACAGTAAAAATAAAAAAATAAAAGACATTGCCAGCCATATCAGTATTGCCGGACCTGTTCCGGCATCTGTCTGCTATAAGAAGTGATATATTTTTTTTGAAAAAGCCAAATATCCAAGAGCGCGAAGAACTATACTATTGTTTTTCGCTGGATTGGTCTGGGTTATTTGGGGTTTCTTAAATTTGCAGACAGGCCTCGGAATAAATCCGAGGACTATGGAGTGCAAGTATTGCCAGACTT
>CAZDRA010000230.1:0-4156 GCA_964507705.1 uncultured Roseivirgaceae bacterium
TGTCCAGCGATAGCCCCGGATACCAGCTTCTATGGAGCGCCAGGCATATTTATGATCATTGTCGTTTGGATTCTTGTTTGTCCAGTCAACCAGTTGATTGCACCACTCTGAGGCATATTTTTCATCGCCGGTGTGCCAGTAGGAACGTCCAATCGCATCCCAGAAAGACATCCTGTTCAATTGCCAGACCCACTCCTTGTCAGGAATCGGGAGCGTGCTCCAGTCAATATCTTCACCGCAAAAATATGGAGGGTAAGCGGACTGACCAACAAAAATATGTTTCAAGGCGTCGTTGGCTATTTCAAAATCTTTTTCGGTTGCACAGTTTTCGAGAAATTCAGATTTTATATTTCTATCTATAGGATGTTTTACGGAATTTCTTGCCCGGTAGTATTTTAGCAGTTCTACAGCAGCTTTTTTGGGATCATTAACAGATAGTTTAACCTGCTCTAATCCATTTTTATTGAGTTCTATTCGGGATAGAAGAGTTTCTATCCCTTGGATATCAGTTTCTTTCTGGATTAGTGAACCACTTTCTGGCTGTGCCAGTCCTGTTTGAATAAGACGACTAAAAAGTAATACCAGCAGAAAGTCAACTTTCCTGATAAACTTTAGATTTATTTGGTAAATAGATATTGACATTTTCAAAAAATAAGGAATCTAAAAAAAAGCCGTAATTATATGGATAATTACGGCTTTGAATCTTTCAAATACGGTAAGTATGCTTAACCAAAGTATTTATAAAAATTACCAACCTGGATTCTGTCCAAGGTTTGGGTTTTGAGATAAGGCACTTATAGGCAATGGCCACAAATAATGTTTGCCTTCATCAAATTCCGGAGTTTCATAATCTGTTCCCTGATAAATGTCGAGGTATTCTATACCATCAACCATCGACGTCATAACAGTTACCTGGCCATCAGGATCAACACGCGAGCTGTTTGCCGCATCCCAACGCATACCATAATCTTTCATTTCCAGTTTTTTGCCCTGCTTCCAACGTCTTATGTCATCGTAGCGAAAACCTTCCATAAATAATTCTATGCGACGTTCACGCCGAATTTCAACTATTAATGGAGAAACTCCGTCACCGGTATATCTCGGATCAACGGGTATATTGCTGATGTCCATATGCGCCATACCTACCCTGTCTCGCAATAAATTGATACTCACATCCAGATCACCCTGAGTAAGTGTACCTAATTCTGCTTTTGCTTCGGCATAATTTAACAATGCCTCACCAAATCTTAAAGATATTGCAGGTGTCGCAGAAGTGTTATAGGTGGCATGAGCAGCATTCACTTCATACACTTTAATTATATGATACCCTGTATAGGTTTTCAAACCGCCCGGCATGCCTTGTACACGAGGATATGGATACACATCAAAATCATGATTACCATATCGGTAAATGGCCTGATCAGCAGGATGAAGAATTGTCTGTCTTAACCTTGGGTCGCGGTTTTCAAATATATCTTCATAAACAGCGTCGCCTTTATAAAGAGGAGAAAGCGAAATTGGCAATCCGTCTGTGCATAGGTAATCTTCAACAAGACTTTTAGTAGCTCCCCCATTATACCCCTTATGATAACTTTGCACATGATTGGTGAAAATACCCAATTCGTATCTTCTCCAGTATAGTACCTCCACGTTTCCGGGAAGATCCGCATTGGTCATGTGATGTATTGCATTGTAATCAAAATTGGGATCACCCGTAGTATATAATGCATATGGGCCATTATCCATCAGTTCTTTGGCGGCATCAGCAGCTTCCTGTAACCACATATCAGCACCTGTACCTCCATGATACTTTTGCCAGGTTCCTTCAAACAGGCAAATCCTTGATTTTACCAGCAAAGCACCCCAGCGATTTATTCTTCCCGGTGCATTTCCATCACCCCAATCATCGGGAATATTAGCGACAGCAAAATTCAGGTCTTCGAGTACTGGCCATGACAATTTCCCTGTCATCCCGTGCTCCATACAATATATCATCGTCATCGATATTCAACTCAGTGTCAACCCACTGATTATCGCCAAATTTAGATACTTTATCATGATAGAACCATCCACGAATCAAGCGTGCTTCTCCAATATATTTATTCCTGATTTCTTCAGAAACATCCGCTTTTTCATAATTATCCATACCCACATTAATGGCCCTGAGAAAATTCCAGCCTCGATATCCGTACCAGAATGGACCACTCGGAACACTATGCTTACCGGCACGTACTCTTTGATAGTTGTTGTGCCTGGCATGCCTCGGGGCAGTATTATCAGAAAATCCAGAAACCATCCAGATACCCCATCTGTGACTGCTAAAACCATTATGAAAACCCATCATAATAGGGACATTATTATCATCTCGAACCAAGTTGTACAAGCTGTTGTTGTACACCCTTAAATCATTCTCCGTATTCCAGAATGATTCATTACTTATCTCATCTAATGGAAATCTTTCCAAAAATGCATCATTACAACTTAAGGATAACATTGTTGCAAAAACTACTAAATAAATCTTGATTATATGCTTTTTCATTTTATTTTCCTTTTTAGTTACTAGAAAGTGACTTTCAAACCCATGGAATAAATACGCTGCTTGTAATATTCCTGGGTCAATGTAGGCCTTACCTCAGGATCGAGCGGTTTACGCATAGTGGTAAATTCCCATAAGTTCATTCCTGATAAATAGATTTGTGCATTGACCAATCCGACTTTGCCCGCAATATCCGGCGGCAGATTATAGGCAAACGTCAAGTTTCTCAGACGGATATATGAGGCATCCTCTACATAACGGGTTTGCCGCACAATATTTTGCTTGGTATTTGTTGAGATATGAGGCGCGGCAAAAAACGCATTGGGATTTTCAGGACTCCAGGTATCCGTGAGATAATAATTCTCCACATTACCTGCATTGAAAGGATAGTATGCCACCCAATTGTTATTAGGCACCGAATAATCATATTGCAACGTTCCCTGGAAAAAGATACTTAATGTAAAGGCTTTATATCCTACATTGCCGGTTATCCCATAATTGTATCTTGGTCTTTCATAGGCAATGATTTTCCGATCGCCCGGATCATCTAATGTTCCGTTACCTTCATCAATTACACCGTCTCCATTCAGATCGGCATATTGCATATCCCCCGGTCTCCAGTTGGCACCTAAATTGGTTTGATCAGCGGCCTCAGCTACTTCTGCTTCTGTCTGGAAGATACCGACAGTTTCATATCCCCATCTTTCTCCAATTATCTGACCAACATAGTATTCATTAAGTGCATTCGTAGGATTATCGTACTTGGTAATTTCACTTACATTGTCAGAAAAAACCACCTGTACTCCATAATTCCAGTTTGTGTTGATTCTATTTTGCCAGTTTGCAAAAAACTCCCAGCCATTGGTTCTTAAATCAGCAGCATTTTGTTTAGGAGCACCGGTACCAAGTATTTCAGGAAAGGTTACATCCATCAGCATGTCCTTGGTGTCTCTTGTATATATATCAAATGATACATCAAGCCTACTATTTAACATAGTGAAATCCAATCCAAAATTTGTGGTGGTGACCGATTCCCATGTTAAAGTTGGGCTTACCAGACCTGCCGCTGAAACAAATGGAGTACGGGAGCCGCCGGACATCATGTAAGGCGAAGTGCCGGATCCCATAGTAGGAATATATGGATAGTAAATGGGATTGTTATTATTATCAACCAATAACTGGTTTCCCAATGTTCCGTACGATGCACGGAGTTTAAGATTATCCAACCATCCTGATGTTCCGCTCATAAAAGATTCATTGGAAATCCTCCATCCTGCCGAAAATGAGGGGGAAAATCCAAAACGGTCATCTTCAGGAAACCTTGAAGTTCCGTCATACCTGCCATTTACTTCCAGCAAATATCGATCCTTGAAAATGTAATTTATGCGGTAAAACATACCTCTTATTGCAACATGTGACTTTCCACCCCAGGTTTCCTGATTACCTACGGTTGCATTCAAGTCGGTAATTGCGGGGGTAATCAGGCTAGATGCTCTAGCCCGGATATTTTGATATTGTCCCCATTCCTGGTTAAAACCAACCATGGCTTTAAGATAATGGCCGTTGTCATTATCAATAGTGTAATCTGCATACGTATTAAATACGTAATATTGATTGTTG
>CAZDRA010000231.1:0-4148 GCA_964507705.1 uncultured Roseivirgaceae bacterium
TTTATATATTTTGCGTCGCTAATAAATACAATTAACTAAAAAGGTTTTGCTCCTCTGAAGCATACATATGATCGAAAGCATTTAGACTGAATAGTTACCAGTCTTTGCATGAATTATGGGGGTTAACCCTTGTGATAGAAAATTTAGTCAAATAGAAAAATATTAAATATGAGACTTTTACTTCTGTTTTTATCTCTTCTGTTGTTTGGCTGCGACAAAAAAGATAATGAACAATTTACACCTACAGTTAATAATTTGAGATCAACTATCAAATACAAACAAATCAATGGAGTTGAACCAACTTTGTTAAGTTTAGATATTTATCATAATAGTGACCTCGATACTCAAAAATCTGTTATCATTTATGTTCACGGAGGAGGTTGGTTTATTGGTGATAAAAGAAATAAAATTGAAAATAAAGTAAGTTTATTTCGATCACTAAACTATATACTTGTAAGCATTAATTACAGGTTAAGTCCATTTCCTTATGAATTAAACAATTCAAATAGAATAATGTATCCAACGCACAATAATGATATTGCAGATGCAATAAAATGGATTTATGACAATATTAATCAATATGGAGGGAATCCAAATAAAATTGCCTTATTAGGACATAGTGCGGGGGCTCATCTTGTCTCATTGATAGGCACAAATAGTTCTTTTTTAGAGCATGTAGGATTAAACCTTTCGCATATTAAGGGAGTAGCAACAATAGATACCGAAGGTTATGATGTCTTATTAAAAGTCCAAGAGGACAACAATTTGTATATTAATGCATTTGGCACAGATACAAATAATAATATTCAAGCTTCGCCAATTTATAATATTGAAAATGAAATTTTTTACCCTATATTTTTTGTGGCAAAGCGAGGGAATGTGCAAAGAATTGCTATTGCAAACGATTTCATCAATTCTCTTCAAGACAATGGAGTTACGGTATCATCAATAGATGGGAGTCTATATGACCATAAGGGAATAAATAATGCTATTGGAGAAGCAAATGAAACCCTGATAACCAATCCGCTAAAAAACTTTTTTGTAGCATGTTTTGAATAAAAACTGCTACTAATAAATAAGTCACATTAAAACAAGGGTTTGTTCAAACCGATGGAGGGGCTGGAAAAATATTAGGTTTTACAGATAATATATCATTCATCAGATGACAAACGCTTTGGAATTTCGAGTCAAAAACAGTTCTTGCAGATGCCGAATATAGTGGCACAACCCATAAATTTCCCTCTCCAATTGACGTGCGGGCCGGAAGAGAATATAAGGTTACAGTTAATTCTGATTCTTGGGTAAATTACAATTATTCGGAAGGAAATATTTTTCCAACTGGAGATTTATATGATGGTATCGAAATCACCGGTTATGGTAGTATTTCAACTGACCAGCAATTGTTTCCAACTGCAATTGTTAGAGACCAGAGTTGGATTGCAGGGATTGCAGATGTGTATTTTGTGCCTGATTTATAAGCGTTAGAGGATAGCAGCATGCCAAAGATGGTATGTTGCTATATTTCCAAATAACACTTTTGTTCAAATGTATCAATGTGAATTGAAACAGTTTTTAGGCATTTCTCTTGTTTTCATCTAATGGACTTTGTCTTTTTCTGCGAATTCAGTAAAATAATTCCACGAAATTTCTTATTTTTGCTAGCTTGAAAACATGTTGGTTTGGCCCAGATTGGCATTGATAGCTCTTCATCTGCAATAGATATCTTATATAGAGACCTTTTCTATTTTAGCAATAATTCTGGTATTTACAAGACCACCTTTCAAGAGGAAATAATTTTTAGATGCTTTCAATTTGAGAATGAACAAAACGGAAAATAAAGGAATGTATGTTCCGAGCATGGAACATGATGCTTGTGGAATTGGCTTTGTCGCCAATTTGAAAGGCAAAAAATCACACGAAATAGTTCAGGATGCTGTCACCATGTTGATGAACATGGAACACCGTGGAGGTTGCGGGTGCGAACCGGAAACAGGAGATGGAGCAGGCATATTGATTCAAAACCCTCATGACTTCCTGAAAGAAGAATGTTCGAAACTTGGGTTTGAATTACCTGAGTTTGGTACGTATGGAGTTGGAATGATCTTTTTATCATCTGATGAATCGATTAGGGAAGAGTGCAGATATATTCTAAATAAACACATTAACGAATTAGGTTTTGAATTACTTGGATACAGAGATGTACCTACTGATAACAGTAGCATAGGCTTTACAGCGAAATCAACTGAACCTAAAATTGAACAGGTATTTGTAGTTCATAAAACTATTACGGACCCTAAAGAATTTGAACGAAAAATATATGTGCTGAAGAAGTACACAACTCACTTTATTGGACATAACGTAGACGACAACAATGGAGATTTTTACTTTGCCTCTTTCTCACCAAAAACCATGGCTTATAAGGGTCAATTGAGAACAGACCAACTGGCGTCTTATTATCCTGACTTAAATGACAAAAGGCTGACTTCGGCATTAGCTTTGGTACATTCCAGATTTTCTACAAATACATTCCCAAAGTGGAAGCTTGCGCAACCATTTAAGTTTATTGCTCACAATGGAGAGATCAATACCATACGGGGAAATGTCAATTGGATGAGTTCCAAGGAAACCCTTATGGAATCCAGTAACTTCAGCAAGGAAGATATTGCCAGGTTACTGCCAATTTGTGATGCAGAGCATTCAGATTCTGCCAACCTCGATAGCATGATCGAAATTCTTAGCTTAGGCGGGAGGTCTCTTTCACATGCTATTATGATGGTGATACCGGAAGCATGGCAAGAAAACAACCTGATGTCTGATGATAAAAGAGCTTTTTACGAATATCACGCCTCAATAATGGAGCCGTGGGATGGTCCTGCTTCGATATGTTTTACAGACGGAAACCTTGTAGGTGCTACTTTAGATAGGAACGGGTTGAGGCCTTCAAGATATTGTCTCACCTCTGATGACAAGCTGGTGATGGCTTCCGAAGCCGGAGCACTGCCTATTGACCAGTCAAAGGTAATACTAAAAGGTCGCTTGCAACCGGGAAAAATGTTTGTGGCAGATCTTTCACAGGGAAGGATTATTAGTGATGAGGAATTAAAAATTGACCTCTGTAACAGAAAGCCCTACAGAGAGTGGCTAAGTGAAAATCAGATACCGATTTACGATTTGCCTATCAAGGAGGATTATGAATTTACATTTGACAGCAAAACTTTATTGACCAGGCAGATTGCCCAGGGATTTACTAGTGAAGACATGAAAGTTATTTTTCAACCCATGGTTGATAAAAAAATTGAGCCCATAGGTTCTATGGGGGCAGATACTCCTTTGGCAATACTTTCAGATCAAAGCCAACATCTCTCCAATTACTTCAAGCAATTGTTTGCTCAGGTTAGCAATCCACCAATTGACCCCATCAGAGAAAGGTTGGTCATGTCATTATTTTCAAGTTTTGGAAGTACAAAAAACATATTAGATGAAACACCAGAGCATTGCCGTCAAATACATATTGAACAACCAATATTAAAAAACAGACAGCTGGAGAAAATTAAGATGCTTGATAGCCCATTTTTCAAGTCAAAAGTTATTGATATTACCTTCAGTGCCAATGGCAAAAAAGATGTGCTCGAAGATGCAATTGATCATATTTGCTACAAAGCAGAAAATGCAGCACGTTATGGTATCAATGTCATAATTCTTTCTGATAGGAAAATGAGCAAGGACAGAGTGCCAATCCCGTCGCTTTTGGCAACAGGAGCTGTTCATCATCACCTGATAAGAAAAGGATTGAGAGTTAATTGCGGTATTGTAGTAGAGGCTGGTGATATTAGAGAAACGCATCATTATGCCACACTTATTGGATATGGTGCGAGTGCTGTAAATCCATACCTGGCTTTTGAAACACTTTATGATCTGAAGCTTAAAAACGTCTTTGAAAAAGACATGGATAAAATGGAAATGTTTGATAGTTATATCCAAGCTATTAATTATGGACTGCTGAAGATATTTTCTAAAATGGGAATATCTACCGTACAGTCATATCAGGGAGCCCAGATTTTTGAAGCTGTTGGCATTCACCCAAAAGTAATCGATAAATGTTTCTTTAGAACCGTTTCAAGACTTAGTGGTTTGGGATTTGATGAAAT
>CAZDRA010000232.1:0-3995 GCA_964507705.1 uncultured Roseivirgaceae bacterium
ATTAATTATTAATTAAACACTTGATTATCTGTTGTTTATAATAAATTTTTCGATTTGCGTAAATTACTCATTAACAATATGTTAAAGTTTTATAACGAACCAGTATTTTTTAATACTACTTTACGAAGTTAGAGCACATATTGTATAATATCCTTTTTGCGACCAAACCTTCAAGGATTTTTAGAATGCTTTGTCTTTGATTTCTATAATTTAGAGACATTTGCAAGTGAATCCTTGAAGGTTTTAACACAATTAGAAAGCATATTGCTAACTTCGTAAAGTAGAATTAATTAATAACTAAAAATTTACAATTTCACGAAGTATTGATATAATATACTATTTAGAATCTAACCGGACTTCAAGAGAAGAATGTGACCGTCAGTCATCAGCCTACAATGATTAGCCAGATTATTCCTGATATGATATCTGGCAGAAGTTAGAAACCGGAGAAGATAATATAAAGGCCACCACCAATCATTCAAGACGCTCCTTGATCATAATATGGGCCTGGTGTTTCCCTGACCACATCAACCATGGATCATCGGGATCTCTTGGCTTTGTGGAAAGTCCCGTAGATTCAGGAGTTGCATTGGAAATATAGATCACATATCTGTAGTAGGGATCCACTACTGCCATTGATTCCTCTGAAAATTCTGCGCCGGTAAGAATATGCAAAGTAGAAGCTTTTTGAGGCATTTTCAGTTGACCATCACCTATCTCTTGCTCTAGTTTGTCCACCCAATCCTGGCCACCAATTCCTTCTGTCACCAATTTGCGTCCTCGTGCCTTATATGGCTCCAAATTTTTGTGATAACAGGTCGTGTTAAACCTTTTTCTTTTGGGGTTATCTGCAATACACACTAACTCATTGGTCCCGGATCTTAATTCCCCAAAGTTTCCTTTTTCATCATAACCAAGTACCGCTGCACCTTCTCTCATTTCCTCAGGTGCCGCCAGTATCGCTCCTGCGATTTGTATTTCTTTGGATGGGATGTTGTCCTGTTGGGCCTGGGAGAAAACGAAGGCGAATATTAAAATTAGCAAGCTGAAAATCCTTTTCATAATTAGTTGGTTTTGTTTTGTTACAATATAGTGAAATTTGATCAGAGCTTAAGAAATGATATCCTAAAATATCAAAACCTCAAAATCCAAACCAGATAGAAATTGAATCTTAAGTGGGTTATATCTTTTGATAATAGGGCAGATATTATTTTAGTAAAGAAAAATTTTGGAGAGCTTGTAGAAGTATTGAAAAACAGAAGGAGTTATAAAAATATAACTCCTTCTATAAGAAAAATTTATTGTTATCTACCCATAGCTTTCAAAGCCTCTATCAGGTATTTTGGTTTATGTACAGAGTCATACACCGGAATGTCCGTATCAAACTAATCCATAAACAGCACTTGCCATCCCAGCAATTCCACTACTGATTAGATATACATATGAACCTTTGGGGGTTTGTTTTTTAAATTTTTCATGACTTCAGTTTAATTAATTTTTACTATTTAAGTTTTTCGGATACCACCATTTTATATTGCACTTATCAATTACCATTTCGTTAAGATAACCTTAAAGGAAAAGTTAATATCTAACATAGAATTTCAAAATCTCATTAATAGTTTCTATACGTTGCTCATCTTTTTCAATTAATAATTCATGCTGTGCATTTTCAACAGCATAAGCAAAGGCATCTTTACCGGATTTTTGCGCAGCATCTATGAATTTCTGATGGGCATTGGGATCTACGATTTGTTCGTTTTTAGCAGAAAATAGAATAAAAGGTGTATTTAATTTAGCCACATTGTCAAAAATATAATCAAATTGCAGACAAGATTTATGGGCCCAATGATAAGTAGCACCACCCAATTTTGCAGTTGGTTCTTTCGAAAAAGCATCTACCATTCTGTAATACCTCACTTCCGACCCTGTTAAGATATTTCCTTTAAAGGAGGTCATGTCGTCTTTATAAGCTTTTTCGCCCATGACATATTTAGGCTTTTCACCATATAGTATTTTCACAATTGAGCACCCCGGAGGTTTAAAACCCAACATTGGTGATGAGAATGCTGCGGCATTAAAATCGTTGGCATTTTGCTCAAGGTATGTCATGCCAATGGCGCCACCCATCGAATGGGCTAATAGATAAGTTTTTTTGTAGCTCTTGGGTTTTAGAAAGGTATCGTAGAAAAATTTCATGTCATCAATGTAAAACTGAAATGTATCAATATAGCCCATGTCTCGATTGTCAATCATCCTATCCGAAAGACCTTGTCCTCGATGGTCATGGATATAAATTGAATAGCCTTGATTGAAAAGATCAAAAATGAGCTCTTTGTATTTGATCGCTGCTTCCGTTCTGCCCGCAGAGATTAGTATTGCTTTATCTCTATTTTGCTGCTCAAATATTTTATAATATATTTTTATATTAGCTTTTCCTGTAAAAGTTCCTTCTTTACCATCATTGTAAAAATCTTCAATCTTTTTGCTGTAAGCTTTGTCTTGTAATTGCTCAATGGTGCTTAAATCGAAATTATTTTCTGCTTTTGTTAAAGTTTTAAACTTTGGTTTACAAGAAAATAATACAACTAACAAAATAAGCGGGATTAATATTAATGGTCTTTTCATTATTAAATTTTGCGATAAATATTTTTAAAACTATCTGCTTATTGCTTTTAGTGCTCCCAAAAGATATTTTGGGTTATGCGCAGAATCGTACATTGGATGTACTTTCTTGTCAGTTTCAAATAAACCATATACGGCCATTTGAGCTGTTCTTACAGAATACTCAACTGTAAATACACAATCCTTTGGAGCTTCGGCAAACTGACCCAAGAACGCAAAATTTGTTGCTCCTTTAACCACCACATCTGGTCTGTCGCCAATTTTTCTTGGCATAAATAAACTGTCAACAAATGGCATGGCAACAGGGATACAGTTTACCTTTCCTGCAGCTGTAATCGGCTTCATCAGATCTTGTATCTTTAAATGATAATACAACTCTTCCAACATTTCGGCACCCGTACATTCTGCCATGGTTTTATTAATATAATTTCCTTTTCTATCTGGATATAATCCATATCCCCAAAATATTTTTACATCATCGGGCTGTTGAGGAAAGTGGGGTTGGCGCGCAATGACAACAGACATGAGCCAATTGGAATCAGTCATGGTGACTAAGCCGCCTGTTCCATCTACATTGCCAGAAAAATTTTCCATATACTTCAGGAAGGTATTGTCTTTCATCGTGGCTGTAAAAGAATACCATTTTTGTAGTTCTATATTATCGCAAAAAGGGGATGGGTTGCCAAAGGCACTATCCTTTGCAGCAATTTTTTTCCATAGTTTCCATGAACCCGACGCTGCAATGCCTTTCAATTCGGCAGGCGTATTCCAAGTGCCATTATCTGTACTTTCTGTAATTGAACCATTGGTGAAGAATACGAAATCATTTTTGCCTAAAACAATTTCACTTTTGTCCTTCATATGTAAGACGGTGGCCGTTTTCTTGTCTGCTGATAAATTAAAATCTATATCAACAACCTCTTTCCCAAAATCAAAACGCACACCTTTTTCTTCAAGGTATTTTTTCATAGGTCGCACAACCGAATCGTACTGATTGTATTTGGTACGCATAACGCCACCCAATTTGTACAAACCATCCACTAGATGAATAAAACGCTTCATATACCTTCTCATCTCAGCAAGGCTGCTCCATTTTTGAAAAGCAAACATGGAGGTCCAGATATACCAAAAATTCGTATCAAAAAAACTTTGGTCAAACCAGTCTTCTATTCGATCATTGCCAAGTGATTTTTCGGAGACGTAAGTGAGCTTTAAAAAATCTGCCTGTTGTTTAAATGATAATCCATACGACGAAACGTCCATTTTTTTGCCATCTTTCAATAAGCGAGCCTGTCCATTGGATACAAATCGTTCATTGAATTCATACGATTCATCTCTAACTGAAACATTGGGATCTTCCAATGAAGGAATGT
>CAZDRA010000233.1:0-3924 GCA_964507705.1 uncultured Roseivirgaceae bacterium
CCGCTCATCGAGGGTCCGGAACCGTTCCACGTCGAGCCGGAACCCGCGCGTCGCGCACGCCTCTGGGTCGCCGCGCAGCAGTCGCAGATCGAGCATCCGAAACACCCTCTTCCGATCAGCGCCTTACGGCATAACCTGTTGAGGTTGCGCCGATTTCAGTATATATGGTTTTCGTGATACAGGCCCAGTTTCGCCAACGATCGCAACGCGTAGCAACGAATCCGGGAATAGCACCAGGAATGAAGTATCGATAGGGACGTCGCCTGACGCAGCCCTCTTTGGGGATTTCGATGCGATGTTCGAGAGCGTCGGATCAAGTTTCGCCTTCGTGTCGAAGAATCCGGGATCTTTACAGATCGCCGCCTGCAATCGCCTTGATCTTCCGGCCGTTTTACGCCCTAATGAGATCCTTGCCCGCTTGACATGCCGGCGCCTTTAGTTTAACCGGCATCGAGGCGCTTATAAGCCATTTCCGGTAGGCATCAAAGCAACGCGAAGAGATGCCATGGACGAGGACCATAACGTCCGACATATGAACCTCCTTGTCGCACCGCAAGGGCATCCTGCCCTAGAAAAGAGAACGACAATGATCGATGCTAATCCGAATAATCCAATCGGACAATAGGCCGCGTCGGCACTATTGGGAATAGTACCGACGCGGCCTAATACACTGTTCGGCAATGGAGATAGAAGCGTGCCAAGGCAGGTGTGATTTCGAAAAGGAGGCATCGAAGCTATGCCTGTGATTTCAATGTTCTACGGGATCATCATCCGGATGTATTTTTTGGACGATCAGCATCACAGTGTTCCGCATATACATGGGCGGTATGCGCAGTTTGAAGCATCGGTGCGGATCGAAGATGGTGAGGTATTGGCAGGGGAACTGCCGCGTAAACAGTTGCGTCTGGTACAAGCATGGATTGAGCTTCATCGAGATGAGCTTTTGGCAGATTGGACATTAGCCGTTGCCGGGGAAACGCCGTACAAAATTGAGCCACTGTGAGGTTGTCATGTATTGGGATGTAAAAAGTGTGCGCTCACTGGATGATTACCAACTCTATGTTGAGCTGGAAGATGGCCGGGAAGGCATCTTTGACGTTAAGCCATATTTGAATCATGGAGTATTCAGGGAGCTTCAAGACAAGAGTTACTTTTCGCAGGTAGAGGTTGTGTTTGGTGCGGTAACGTGGCCCCACGAACAAGACATCGCTCCGGAAACTCTGGTTTCCGAATTGAAACCCATGGAGCAGCAAGGAAATGCCGAACAAGACGCTTAACCCGGACTACCAAAGTCGCTGCGCTCCTTCGGAAGCCGGTTAGCTCTGCGTTATGTGTATACAAGGATGGCCGTTATCAAGCCAAAAGAGGCATTGGTTATAAATTCAATTATAGGGATTGTGAAGCTATATGAAAATAGATATTCATGTTCATACAAAGAAAACGAAGCAAGGTGACGCTATAACGCGAGAAATCACCGCAAAAAGATTTCATGAAATTATCTCATCTACCGAGGTAAAGATAGTTTCAATTACTAATCATAATGTTTTTGATCTAGCCCAGTATGAAGAGTTTGTTGATGTTGTTTCTGATGACTTCCAAATATGGCCGGGTGTTGAACTAGACATTTTAGAAGATGACCGGAGGGGACACCTATTAGTTATAGTGGCACCCGTGCATGCACAAAAATTAGAAGATGCTATAGCTTCTGTGACTGAAGATAGAACGCCTGATCATTTTACTATTTCAATTGATGATGTGATTGATAAATTCGATCATTTAAATCCACTGTATATTGCTCACTACAAGCAGAAAAAGCCAGACTTAACAGAAAAAGACATCGAAAAAATCGTCAGTAAAACACAAAATAAAAGTAGGGCTCTGAAAGAAGCAACTAATGCAATTTCGGTAGGTATTTTTTTAAGTCATGGGCATTCATCAATTTATGGATCAGATGTTCAAAATTGGGATAAATATCAATTATATTCTAATAGACTTCCAGATCTAAGGTTGCCGGTAGAAAGTTTTGAACAATTTTGCCTTCTTCTAAATAAAGATAATGCTGCGATTAATACACTTCTTGATAAAAAGCATCCAGAAGCTATTACAATTAAACCATTTAAGGAAGATGAACCTTTTAGTTTGACTGTATATGATGACATAAATGTGTTTTTTGGTGCGAAAGGAACGGGGAAATCAGATATATTAACGGCTATAGCCAAATATTATGCAAATAAAGGTATTAGTGCTAGAAAATTTGAATCTGGCTCAGAAAAAATAAACGATGTCTTTGATTTGAACGGAAGAAAATTGCAGGTGGACTTAAAAGACTTCGATATTAGTTATTGCAATAAGGAGATAGATTTTATTAGAAAATCTCAAGAGGAGAATGTAACCAGTCTATCAAAATACAGACAATTTTTTTCGGAGAGCCTAACAAATAAGAAAGCCAATAAAATAATTATAAAAGATTTTTCCAAAGAAAATTTGCAAACTATTAATCGAGAGTTTAGTGAAATTAATAACGCCTATGGAAAATTTATAGATTTTAAGGCCTACTTAGAAACCGACAATTCGGTAGTAAAAATACTTAAAAGTGAAAAACTAGAAAAGTTGCTTGAAAGTATCAATGATATTTTAGAGGATCTTAATAGCGGTCGCTTCGATAAGTTTTTAGATCATAAATCAGCTTACCTATTTAATAATTTAATTGATAAAATAAAAGAAGAAATATCGCGAAAAACAGGCACACCTGCAAAACCAAGTGAAACAGGATTCCATGAATATGCTTTAAACAGAATTAAAATAGAAATGGCTGTGAAAACCGTCCTTGATAATATTAATAAAGAAATTTCATTAGCAGAAGAATATGTGGGGAGTTTGGATGAGAAGGGAGACTTGTATTGTAAAGCAGATATTAAAATTCAGGACGGTTCTATTAGTGATGGAGACTTTAATCCACTAAAAAAGGTCAAGAAAACTCCTCAGAAAGAATTTGCTAGAATTATTAAAATGATTAAATCCGAGGTGAACACGCATAAGTTGTTTGAAAAAATTGCGGAGTTTAATGCTATTGATGAAATTGATTCTATCCCAACGATTCTTGAGCTATTAATTTTTAACAAATACTTTACGATTAATAATAACCAGTACAATCCATCAACTGGGGAATCCTCAATGATACTGCTTCATAAGGAATTAAATGAGGATAAAGATGTTTATGTTTTAGATGAGCCAGAAAAAAGCTTGGGAAATGAATATATAAATAACGTAATTGTCCCTTTGATCAAAGAAAAAGCAAAATCAGGAAAGAAGATTTTTATAGCAACTCATGATGCAAATATAGCAGTTCGTACTTTACCCTATAACTCAATTTATAGGTATCATGGGCGAGAAGGGTATGATACCTATGTTGGGAATCCATTTTCTAATTACCTCATAAATATTAACAATGAACAGGACAAAAAAGATTGGAAGGAGATTAGCATGAGGACGTTGGAAGGTGGAAGAGATGCTTTTGGTGAAAGGGGACAAATTTATGGAAACGTATGAAGCTGAAGTAATTGAAAAAGACTCTGAGCATTATCTATCGTTAGACATTCAAAGCAATAAGTTGAATGTTCCTTTAACCAAAGATGAACCGAATGAAGTTAAGAAAGTTTTCAATGAATTGATTGTTTTTTTAAAGCAAGGACTATTTAGCTTCTCGATAGAAGAAAAGGAAGATGGAGATATTTTTTATCATGTTGCAAAAGAATATATTGGCCAACTAAATTCAGAACTAGCTGGTATTTACAAAGAATTGGACGATTGTGATTTGCTTGAAAGCAAACAATCGGATACAAGTTAAGTGTTGGTTTGTATTATATTATCTCAAGTTTCGGAGTTCAAAATAGCCCAAAGTCAGTTGAGCCGCCCATTCACTCA
>CAZDRA010000234.1:0-3910 GCA_964507705.1 uncultured Roseivirgaceae bacterium
GGACGGTAAACAAGAGACCAAATATAGCTTGAGCAATGGCAAAATAGATGATTATACCCATCATGAATTTGCATATTTTCAGTCTCAAAGATACTGGGTGGAAAGGACATTTGATGATGCTAAAAATGAAATAGGCGTGTCCCGCCTCGGCGGGCAGGCGGATTATCAAATCAGAAAATGGTTGGGGTGGCATCATCATGCATTGGTATTCATGTCAGGCCTGTATTAAAAATAGAACATGAAACAGAAGCTCCTTTGATGAGTATGAGAGATGCAAGAATTCTAATGGCCGTAAGCCTTTTTGGAACTAAAGATGAGTTGAAAATACGATTGGAACAAATGAAAACTATACCTGAAATCTGACAAAAAGATATTGACAGAAGATATAAAACTTAACTTCGTAAAGTAGAAATAATATCAACAATTTGATTAGAAAAAATTATGTCCAATCAAAAAGATCTGTGCATTTTATTGATTGGCTTAATTGATCTATCAAAGCATCTTTTAAAAAGTAAATAATCCACACCTATCAATCAATATAAAATACTACTCATTCATCTGTAACTATTCCTTTTTCACCAGGACTTAAATCATAACTCGAAAGCACATGAAAACTGAATGGTGGCAATTTCATGGAAATCGAACCATCTGAACCCAGGTCAACTTGTGTAGGTGTGATTTTAAGGTCTGTCTGATCGGTATGTTCCGATTCTATAACACTTATTTGATGCAATTGACTGGTGTTAAAATTCTTTAGATTCAAATTAACCGTGTATGGATTTTTATCATCATTTACCAAATAAATGGAAAAGTTGTTCTTATTACTTTTTACTGCCGCTGCAAAAACTCTTTGGTAATTTCCTGCTTGTCCGACGGAAACTTCACATTTCAAAATCCGTGCATGTTTGGGCATGTACCTGAACAGCATCCCAAATAGGTAATATACATTTTCGTGAGGCGTAAATTGGTCTCGCATTTTGATGTTATCTGCATCCCAGGTATCAATCAGTTGCCATTGCCCATCGAGGTTTCCACGATTGTTGAAGCTCCAACGATTGAATGCATCTACACCGATATTTAATCCGCGAATTACCATTTCTACATCTTTGATTCCTGCATCAAACTTTCCCGGACCAGCATGTGATCCTCCCTATCCAAATTGCATGGAGCCCATTTCGGTAAGAAAAAACGGCTTGTTTTTACTTCTGGCCCAGGCGATCCAATCTTTCATAATACGCTCCGCATCGGCAATGGAATAACTACCCGGTTTTATTAAAAATATCCATATTATTTTCCTTGAAATTGATTATTAAAATATAGTGAAAATCCCTATTCCTATGGTATCCATTTAATATCCTTAAAATCTGGTTTGCGCTTTTCCAAAAATGCATTTCTACCTTCCTTTGCTTCTTCGGTCATATAAGCCAATCGAGTTGCTTCACCTGCAAAAACTTGCTGACCAACCATGCCATCATCGGTCATATTAAATGCAAATTTTAGCATTTTTATTGAGGTTGGAGATTTAGCCAATATTTCCTGCGCCCATTCAAAAGCTGTTTCTTCAAGTTTTTCGTGGGGCACTACTTCATTTACCATGCCCATATCATAAGCCTCTTGTGCAGAATAATTTCTTCCAAGAAAGAAAATTTCACGAGCTCGCTTCTGGCCTACCATTTTTGCAAGATAGGCAGATCCGTAACCACCATCAAAGCTTGTAACATCTGCATCTGTTTGCTTGAATATCGCATGTTCCTTGCTGGCTAGGGTTAAGTCGCAAACGGTATGCAGGCTATGCCCTCCGCCAACTGCCCATCCCGGCACTACAGCAATTACCACTTTTGGCATAAAGCGAATCAGCCTTTGGACTTCCAGGATATTTAGCCTGGGCATTCCATCATCATCGACATATCCCTGGTGTCCTCTTGATCTTTGATCTCCACCACTACAAAAAGAATATACCCCATCTTTGGGAGATGGCCCTTCTGCAGAGAGCAGCACCACACCAATCTCTGGATCTTCTCTCGCATCCAGCAATGCAGTAAACAATTCACCTACTGTTTTGGGTCGAAATGCATTGCGTACTTCTGGCCTGTTGAATGCTATTCGTGCAACACCATTTGCCTTTTTGAAGGTGATATCTTCAAATTCTTTTACCGTTTTCCAGTTTATCGTTTTCATTATTTTTCTTTGACGTTAATGGTCCGTTTACAACAAATCAATTTTTTGGCATAGGTAAGCACTTTATGGCATAATTCAAACTGTTTGAATTATGCCATAAGCCCAAGAATAACACTCCGTGAAATTGTTTATTATCAATTAAACAGCTGAATATTAGTTCATTACCATCAAGCCTAAATTTCAAATAATTAACTAACAATCAGATAGATACGAAAAACATCGAACCATTATTCTTAGAGGTCTTCATATTTCTAACGTAACTTGAAAGTGAATTGGCACACAATTGTCTGATTTGCAAATACTCACCTTCAAATACTAAACAAGCCTCGATGCTTCAATAGCTTGCTCAATATCATCAACAATATCCTGAATATGTTCCAGACCTGCAGAAATTCTGATCAGACCATCTGTAATTCCGACAGATGCTTTTTCTTCATCTGTCAATTTGGAGTGGGTGGTGGATGCCGGGTGTGCGGCAATACTTCGCGTGTCGCCAAGGTTGGCAGAAAAGGATATCATTTTCAAGTTGTTGAGAAACCTGCTTCCTCTCTCAATTCCTCCAGTAAGCTCAAAAGATACTAACCCCCCACCAAGTTTCATTTGTTTTTTGGCGATATCATGGTTTGGATGAGAAGGAAGAAATGGATATCGTACGGATAAAATATCTTTATGGTCTTCAAGATGTTTCGCCAAATAAAGCGCATTTTCACAATGCTTTTCCATTCGCACTGCTAGGGTTTCCAGACTTTTAGATAAAATCCAGCTATTGAATGGCGACATTGCAGGACCAGTATGCCGTGCAAAGAAGCGCACTTTTTCGATACATTCTTTTGTTCCTAAAATTGCTCCGCCAATCACTCGCCCTTGTCCATCGATAAATTTGGTGGCTGAATGTGTGATAATATCTGCCCCGAACTTTGCTGGGTTTTGTAGATATGGTGTTGCAAAGCAATTATCGACATTTAATAAAAGTTTGTGCTTTTTAGCCAACTTCCCCACAACTTCCAGATCAATGATATCCAAGCCCGGATTTGAGGGTGTTTCCAAAAAAATCATTTTCGTGTTTTTCTGAATCGCATCCTCCCATTTTTCAGGATTGTGAATATCGACATAAGTATGGCTAATGCCCCACCGGGGAAATAGTTGAGTAGTAATCTGGTGAGTTGATCCAAATACAGATCGACAGATAAGCAGATGATCTCCATGATTTAGAAATGCAGCCATGCTCACAAACATGGCAGCCATTCCCGACGCCATAGCCAAACCATCTTCAGTTCCTTCCAGAAGGCATAGTTTCTCTACAAATTCATCATTGTTTGGATTAGAAAATCTGGTATAAATATTCCCTTCTATTTCATTTGCAAAAAGCGCCCTAGCCTGCTCGGTGTCTTCAAACACAAAACTTGAAGTCGCATATATCGGAACAGAGTGCTCTCTTTGCCCTGAGCGCTCAACCTGCGTTCTTATCGCATTGGTCTCAAAATTGTTATGCTCACTCATTGTTTTTTCTATTGATTGACAATTTTATAACTCGAGGTAACAGTTGCTGTTTTCTCAAGAATTTTAATTACTGAGCAATATTTTTCTGTAGAGAGATTTACAGCTCGTTTTACCTTTTCGTCTTGCAGATTACCGGTGAGCGTAAAGTGAATATGAATATTTTCGAAAAGTGCGGGTACTTTATCTTTTTCCCGATCGGCAGTAATCTCAACTTCAAAATCTTTCAAATCTT
>CAZDRA010000235.1:0-3892 GCA_964507705.1 uncultured Roseivirgaceae bacterium
CATTAGATTTTGTCTGCATTGGTCGATTGTGCAAGCCACATTCTTTTTGTTCGGGAGATTCCCACCACCACCTGCCGGCTCTGACATCTTCATCATCTTTAATTGCCCTTGTGCAAGGCTCACAACCTATGCTGGGGAATCCCTTGTCATGCAGACTGCTGTAAGGAACTTTATTTTCATGGATATATTTCCAAAGATCATCATTAGTCCAATCGAGCAATGGATTAATTTTAATTTTATCGTTGTTGGCATCGTACTCAACCACTTCAGTCAATATTCTTGTGATGGATTGTTCTCTCCTAATGCCGGTGACCCATACATCGACATCCAACATGGCTCTTTTTAGAGGTTCAAGTTTTCTCACATTGCAGCACAACTTTCTATTCCTTACGTTTTTGTAAAAAAGGTTTACGCCTTTTTCATTTACCATATGCTCAACGTGCTTAGATTTCGGAAAAAACACTTCAATATTTATCCCGTATTTTTCATTGGTCTCCTGAAGGGTTTTATATGTTTCGGGAAATAATCTTCCGGTATCCAAAGTAAATATCTTGGTAGATTTATCAATGCGAGTAATCATATCAGTGAGCACTTGATCTTCGACACCAAGGCTGCTGCCAAAGGCTATTTTTCCATCAAATTCTTCAATAAAATATTTTAATACTTCTTGAGCAGAAAGGCCTTTCATACGCTCGTTCAATCCATTAACCAATTTTTCCATCTCTTTCTTCAGTGCAAGTATTGAGCAAAAAAATGCTTTTGCTCAAGTAAAATAAAAATCATTTGATACTATTTTGCAAAGCTAACAAATTCTTAATGCATTAACATCAAAAGCAAATATTGAGCAGCAAAGGGTGGCAAATTATTTTTGTTTCTGGTAATACTGCTTTGTAGCTTCAGGAAAAACATGAACTGTTTCAGAAGGATCTATAATTGCTACTTAAAATAGATTGCGGTAAATAATTCAGATATAAATGAACTATCAATTATTTGACAGACTCTTAACGGCATCAATAGCATCCCTAACCGAACCATGGGTTTTGAGTAGGTTTTGAGCCTGAGTATACTCTATACCTAATTCTTGCACAATCATTTTCACTCCCCGGTCAACCAACTTCTCATTTGATAGTTGCATATCCACCATTTTGTTGCCCCGTACTTTCCCCAATTTTATCATTACGGTGGTAGAGATCATATTTAAAACCAACTTTTGCGCTGTGCCGGATTTCATTCTGGTGCTTCCAGTTACAAACTCAGGACCTACAACTGCTTCTACTGGAAATTCTGCTGCTGCGGCAAGTTTAGAATTAAGATTACAAGTAATGCAACCTGTTATCAAGCCGGTTTCTCTTGCCTTTTTCACAGCTCCAATAACATATGGTGTGCGGCCCGAAGCGGCAATTCCGATGACCACATCTTTATCATTGATATTAAATTTTAATAGATCTTTCCATCCTTGCTCGGGATCGTCTTCAGCAAATTCTACTGATTTCCGAATTGCCTGATCACCTCCGGCCATTATTCCAACTACCAAACCTTGTGGAACTCCATAAGTTGGTGGGCACTCAGAAGCATCAACAATTCCCAGTCGTCCACTTGTTCCTGCTCCAATGTAGAACATCCTTCCTCCGGCTTTCATTTTTAATACAACCTGCTCAATTAGTGCTTCTATTTTCGGAATTATCTTCGCAATTGAATGAGGAACAGTTTGGTCTTCTTTATTGATGCTGGTCAGTAAATCGCTGACAGACATCTTTTCAAGATTATTATAATTTGATGGAGATTCGGTGGTATTCAATATTTTATTTTTTCGATGAATGATATAAAGTAAGCCCTTCTATTGGGCTTTTAATGATGTTTCCTATTTCAAATCCATTGTACCTGGCTACACTATTCAGTATCTCCCGGTTATGAAATGCGACCGAACCAATAAAATGACAATTTGATTTCCCATAATAAGGATAGCGCATTATATAGTTTTTTGCAAAGGTGGTGAAACTGTCAAACATCAGTTTATAAAAATATGTTTGATCGGCATTTTCACTTATAAATTCCGCAAAACCTGCCAGATATTTGCTGGGCATAGGTTTATGATTCACATGTTCGAGTATTGTTTCTTTATCGATTTTCAATTTATGATTGATCGTTTCTATGGTGTTTTTAGGCATATGGCCACGAAGATAATCAGTCACCATTTTTTTACCCAGCCAGGCGCCGCTCCCTTCATCACCGAGCACAAAACCCAACGAAGGGATGTTTTTAGCAATTTGCTGACCATCATACTGGCAAGATCCTGATCCGGTTCCCAGGATACAAACTATGCCCGGTTGATCTCCACATAAAGCTCGTGCAGCACCAAGCATGTCAGATTGCACAACTATGTTTGCATTAGAAAAAAATAGAGACAGCGCATCAGATATTTTTTTTTGTTGAATGATAGTTGAGCAACCTGCTCCATAGAAATATATGGTAGAAACAGATGAGGTATCCAGCGCAGGCACTAAGTGCAATTTGATTTCACTGAACATCTCATCAAACTGCTGATAGTAAGGGTTGAATCCTTTAGTCTTGACTTGGCTAATTTCCCGTTCACCATCCAACAATCGCCAGTCTGTTTTTGTAGAGCCGCTATCTGCTATTAATATCATTTGTCAATAAAATGAATTTAAATGTAGTATAAATCCTTAATTCATAGTGATAATTTTCTTAATGAATTAAATAATACGAAACTTATTGTTAACTAAGTATTTTAACAAATAAAAAAACCTTAATAAGGTATTTGATCAACCCACTCTCGCAACAATAATCAAAACTAATCCAAAAATAAAACTTAAAAACATCAGGTTGATCAACTTTGTAGTGTCTTTTGGTGCTGAGGCAAATTCTTTCCAAATGAACACACCCCATGCAGCAGCGACCATTGTGGCACCCTGGCCCAATCCATAGGCTATCGCATATCCCGCCTGCTCTGAAGCGATAAAACTTAATGAATTTCCAATACACCAAATTGCTCCACCGAGTAAACCGATTAAATGAAGCTTTGGTGTCCCTAATTTGAAATAAGCTCCATAAGATGTAGAATTTCCACTAAATGGTTTGTACATCGCAATGGAGTTCCATAAAAAATTGGACAGTAATATTCCGATAGAAAAAATGAATGTAGCTCCATAAGGAGTGAATTTACCAATCTCCGGATTGGTGAAATCTGATGACATGGAAGCCGCCACGAATCTATAGAAAAACCCCATCGCAATGCCTCCAAGAATAGACAACGCAATACCGCGAACTGGTGTTTTACTTTCGGAATCAGAGAGCTTTCTGTATGCTATGGCATCAAAAAGTATGGCGAGCGCAATTAATCCTACTCCAATAAATAATAGCGTAGGATCTCCAACTGGTGTAGCTATATAATTTACTATTACACCTATCACAAGTGCCAACCCAATCCCGATAGGAAATGCGACAGCCATACCTGCGATATTTATGGCAGCAACGATTAATATGTTTGCAAAATTAAATATAATTCCTCCGACAAACGCCGAGAAATAAGCATCCGAATTTGCCTGGAAAAGATCTGCAAAAAATGACCTTCCATCTTCTCCATAGCTCCCGATAGTAAGCCCAAAGAGCAAAGACATAATCACAATACCCAGGGCATAGTCCCAGTAAAATAGTTGGAATGGCCAGGACTTTGTAGCCAATTTTTGGGTATTTGCCCAACTTCCCCAGCAGAGCATCGTTATCACACAAAGACTTACAGCAAGAGCATAACTTTGAGGAATAAACATAATTTTTGAATTTAGTATGACTGGATTTTTGTGAAGAAATCTTTAAATATGGGATCTCTGCGAATATGATATACCATTCTTATTAAGTGGCGATTATTGTCAAA
>CAZDRA010000236.1:0-3822 GCA_964507705.1 uncultured Roseivirgaceae bacterium
ATCGTCATCACTTCATTATTCTTTCTGTGTTTTGCGGGTGATGGAGGTGGAAGATTGTTTTTATTGGCCAAATAAGTATTATCGATATAAGGAAGTTCTATATGTGATACCTCCTCCTTCATTTTCACATTAACTATACCGAATGTTTCACCAGGCAAAGCCTCCGTTACAGATATAGTTTCATATCCAATATATGAGATTACCAAAACTCCATCAATCGGAATATTGATTTCAAATTTTCCATTATTGTCAGAAACTGTTCCTTTAGATGTGTTTTTAAGAATAATATGCGCACCTTCTAGGGAAATTCCTTCTTCTGTTTTTATAATTCCCTTCAAGTTGATCATATCCTGCACTTCAAAAGCTTGGTCAATAAGAGACTTTTTATTGTTATCAAGGATAACATTTTTCTTTTCTGCAAATGCCAAAGTTAACACGACAATCACAGGTAAAACCAACAATAGTCTCATCCTGCTCTTTGATTTTTCTTTTTTCATCATTTCCATACGGTTTTTATTGAGAGAGCAGGTTAGGCTATTTGTAAGACCCAATATCTCAACTCCCATTAATTGATTGATTAATAATGCCTGGTATTGGCCGGGGTGGTAGCCTGCGAGCAATACGGCCCGGTCGGCCAAATACTCATGATTTTGTTTGATTGAACGCTCATATAACCAAACAATTGGATTAATCCAAAATACTACTGTCAATAGTTCTATAATCAAAAGGTCGATCCAATGTCGCTCCTGAATGTGCACTCTTTCGTGAGCAATGATATTGGATAGTTCCTCTTTTGAATATGCTTTTATATTAATTACTACCATGTTGAAAAAAGAGAATGGCATGAATTCACTTTTGACATCGATTATAGAAATGCCATTCAAAAGCCTTCTTTTCCCATTGTGAAGTTTGACTACTACAATGATTGTTTGAAGAATAAGGCGAAGCAAAAAAAAGCTAGCACCCGCAACATAGATCACTGAAAAAATAAATAATGGATCACGGGCAAAAGGCACTTTTTTATCACTATCCGTGGCAACATACATTGTTTCTCCAGCAGATTTTTTGGCAATTGCAAAGAAATCAGAGGTGTCTGATATTATGGTGGAAATGGAATAGCTAATAGGAAAAAGCGGAAGCAGCGCAGCCAGAAGCAGCCCCATGACAAGGTACAGCCTGTTGGAAGAATAATAGGTTTCCTTTCTCAATACCAGAAAATAAAACAGGTAGAAGAGTACCAGGCCAATTGAGGCTTTTAACAAATAAATAGCGTAGGTTTCCATATCAATAGTTATTGGTTGCTTACTTGTCTATTAATCCGTTCAAAATATTTTTTATCTTCTTTCCAGATGAGGGTCGTGGTGCATTTTCATCTATCAGGTTTCCTTCTTTATCTATAATCAGATAGTTTGGATACCCATCAAACTTTAATTTGTCCCTGAAAAGTTGTGTCTGAGCTTTACTAAAAAAATAATTATCCCCTTTGATATGATTATTCTCAACCATCATTTTCCACACGCTTTTATCCGATGCCAGACATAGATTTACAAAAGCAATTTTTTCATCCTTGAAATGATTATGTAAATCTATTGCATATGGAATTTCTTTTTTACACGGGCCACACCAGGTTGCCCAAATATCTACATACACAATTTCACCTTGATACTTTGTGGAAATGGCTTCCCAAAAATCACCGGTTATTTCTTTTTCCTTTTTTGTCTCGCCATCTAAATAGGAAATATTTATTTTTTTCTGCTTTTCAAATTCAATCTTTTTTTCTAAAAGAATATCTCGTAATAGTTGATTGTGGATGTACGTTTCAATACGCATTAACTCAACAGTGAAACCTTCAAATGAGCTGTCAAACAGACCCAACATCAACTTGTAGCACATAATATCCCGGCTCAAGCCCGGATTTTCAGAATTAATAATTCTGTCAAGACCGTGCGTGTAGGCATCTAAAAACCTTTTTTCTTCAATAAGCTGTAGGTTAATTGAATCTTGCCAAAGACCTTTGTTCAAAGCGTATTGCCCCAAATGCATGCCATAAGAACCATTGACAATCGCAGCATCGTCATCAACAGGAAATATCAACGTATCAAACAGATCTCCTTTAAACGTACTTTTATTGATGTGATGATAATATTTGAAGTGGATTAGATAATTGGCTATTCCATAAACAATCCCTTTTTCTGCCCAAAACCTAAAATCAGAAGTTGTTTTATTATTCTTACAAAAAACCTGAAGGACTGAATCTTCTATGGCGATCTCATGTTCCAGCTCTGCCAAGTATTCCTTCACAGACTTGTCTTTGCAAACTGGATTAAATGATTGATCATTTCTGTAAAGTCCATAGTCCCTTATATTCTCAGATGTGGTGGCCGAAGTTTCTGTTCCAGAAATGCTATAGTATGGTTTTCTTTCTTCACTAAACTGATTTGCATCTATCTCTAAGTATAGACTATCGGTGGGCCGCAGGTACAATGAAACATACCCTTTCTCATATATTACCATAATGCCTTGGGGATGGAACAATTCTAATTCTACGCTGAAATTTCCTAATGAGTCTATAATTACAGTTTTCTCTACCCCTTTTATTGCACCCGATGCTGCGAAACGAATAGCCATAGAACCCTTTTCTATATTATCTACTTTCCCTGCCACAATTGCTATTCCTCTTTTAAGCGTGAGCACATCTCGCTTGGGTAGGCAAGCAAAAAATAATAAGGTCAAAAGCATTAAGGGGAATATTTTTTTAGTCATTCTCATCATTTATTTTTGATCTGCCATGGTCTTGCCGGCTTCTTCTTTCAATTCCTCTTTTGCCATATCTATCATTTCCTCCAATTCCCTGATGCTCAGGTTATTTTCTTTGGCAAAAAAAGCAGCCATTTTTGGAAATGATCCATTGAAATAATTCTTGATCAGGTTGGTGAATTGAAACTTTGAATATTCCTTTTTACTCACTTTTGGGAAATAAACATAGGTCGTTCCATATGCTTTATGGCCCACAAACTCTTTTTTTTCCAGTACCCTGAGAACTGTCGAGACTGTATTGTAGGCAGGCTTTGGATCGGGGAATTGGTCAACAAGATCTCTGACGATGGATTCATTCACATTCCAGAGAATTTGCATCACTTGCTCTTCTGCTTTTGTAAGATCCCTGATCATATCATTTTTTATGTTGCTTGTACAATGTAATATTATTTATTTAGTTATACAACTATATATATAGTATTTCAACTATGTTTATAATATACGTATAAAATTCACTCAGGTTTCATGGATTTATTCAACATTTTAAATTCTATGGTTTGTTTGTTAGTTTGGTTTTATTGATTGCAGGCCTTGCCGTTTCCGAATGGGGAATTCAAATTTCAGTAAAAGATCTAAAAACCCCATGAACTGACATTTAAGAAAAGCCGGCTCACTGAGTTCGTCAAACCTTTGTCTTCACCTTATCCCAAGATTTTATTTGCCAGTTGACAGTGCCCGTAGAAATATGATTATCTTCTGCGTCATGGATTTTTATGATACATTCAATGGTAACTTTGTCTTTTGAATTCAGAGGCTGGATAATATGATCATTTAACCATTCGTCAGAAATGTTAAATATTCCATAAGCTTTCATTTTAGCCTGGTAATGATATTCCATGGATAGATTTTTCATAATAAGCCTATACTTTTTCGGGTCAAGTTTTGTCATCAATAAAAAACCCGTAGTAAATTCAGATAAAGTGGCAAGTGCGCAAGCATGAATTCCTTTGATATGATTGAAGTTTGATTTTTTGTATGGAACCATGGTCTTTATATGAGAATCAC
>CAZDRA010000237.1:0-3802 GCA_964507705.1 uncultured Roseivirgaceae bacterium
GGCGGTCTCCCCAGAATGGCTTTATCTCCATCAACAACAATTGGTCTTTCTATCAATTTTGGATTTTCGATCATTATATCAATCCACTCATCATCAGAAAGGGATTTACCTTTATATTTTTCCTTGAAAATAGCCTCACCCTTTCGCAGCAATTGCTCTGGGGAAATACCCAATAATTCAATAATATTTTCTAATTCTTCTTTCGATGGCGTATTGGTAAGATATTCTACAACTTCTACATCCTTCTTGGTCTCCTGGATAATTTGAAGGGTTTGACGACTTTTGCTGCATCTGGGGTTATGATATATTTTCATCTATTTTATTTTTTTTGTTCCTGATACAAATATAATGTGGATAATCTTCTTAAGATTTGATACTCGCAATTTTGTTTTCCATCATTTTTTTTACCGTCAATGACTGAAAGACCTTGAGATCAGAAAGATGGTATTGATATTTTGGTAAAATATTGCCGGATTTATTCCGGCATCTACCTGCTATTTGCAACTATCAATATAGAATAATAACAAAAATCCGCTGATAAAAATACTATGGTTTTACTTGTTTGGTAAGTGCTATATAGTTTGCAGCCACTTGCTGGCAGGCCCCGGAACGGTGTCCGAGGACTACCGATATGGCACAAAAAAACCTCATGAAATATATATTCCATGAGGTTTTTGCTGTAAATTATAAATTCTCTAAATAGTAGGTGTATTCAATTCAGCCAGTGACCTTTCTATTTCTTCAGTAGTCAATTCATGCTCTTCGAGATTGCCACTAAAATAGTCATCATACGCTGCCATGTCAAAGTTTCCATGTCCGCAAAGGTTAAATAATATTGTTTTGCTTACACCTTCTTCTTTGCATTTTTCTGCTTCCTGGATAACCGTGGCAATGCCATGATTAGCTTCCGGTGCTGGGATAATCCCTTCGGCTTTGGCAAATTTCACTCCGGCTTCAAAGCATTCCAGTTGATGATGTGATCTCGCTTCGATCAGTTTATCTTTTAACAACTGACTCACAATCACTCCTGCTCCATGATAGCGCAATCCGCCTGCATGGATTGGAGCAGGTATAAAATTATGCCCCAGGGTGTACATTGGGAAAAGTGGAGTAGTGCCAATGGTATCTCCAAAATCATACCTGAATACTCCCCTTGTCAATTTCGGACAAGAAGCAGGCTCACTGGCTATGGCTCTAATATTTTTTCCTTCTTCAAGGTTCAATCTGAGAAAAGGGAAGGCAATTCCGGCAAAGTTTGACCCACCACCAAATGGAGCGATCACGATATCCGGTAAATCACCTGCTTTTTCCATTTGCAGCAATGCCTCTTGGCCAATGATAGTCTGATGCATCAATACATGATTGAGCACGCTTCCCAAAGCATACTTTGTTGTTTCTTCCTGAACTGCCAATTCCACCGCTTCAGAAATGGCAATACCCAAGCTTCCTGGAGAATTTGGGTCTTTGGCAAGAATAGCTTTTCCTGCCTCTGTCAAGGTGCTGGGTGATGCATGTACAGTTGCTCCCCAGGTATTCATCATCGACTTTCTGTATGGTTTGTGGTCATAACTTAATTTTACCATAAATACTTCGCACTCCATATCAAACATGCTGCATGCCAATGCAAGAGCACTTCCCCATTGACCGGCTCCAGTCTCAGTTATAATTTTTTTGACGCCTTCCTGTTTGTTGTAATAAGCCTGGGGAATTGCGGTATTTGGCTTGTGCGATCCAGCAGGACTTACTCCTTCATATTTATAATAAATCTTGGCCGGTGTATCCAAAACTTTCTCCAGACCATAGGCTCTGAAAAGAGGTGTTGGCCTCCAGATTTTATACATATCACGAACCTGATCAGGAATTTCAACCCATTTTTCAGCACTTACTTCTTGCTCAATAAGCCCCATTGGGAAAAGCGGAGCAAGAGCCTCAGGACCTATCGGTTCATGGGTGGCGGGGTTTAGTGGAGGAAGGGGTTTGTTTGGCATATCAGCCATGATGTTATACCAATTTCGTGGTATTTCGTTTTCTGAAAGCAGGATTTTTTTTTCGCTCATAATTTTGTTATCTAATTAAAAATAATTCACTTAATAGTAACCCGCAGATCGTGGACACAGCCAGATTTGAGGAGGAGGCACAATTTAAAAAAATAGTGTATCTTATCAAATGATTAGTGTCTGTTCAGAAATAAAGATTACAGAATACGCAAAGATAGTTTGTGTGATAATAAGGCGAAAAACGTAGGTACAGCAGGTTCAGGGTCCTTGCTACTTGATTAAAACAAATTCTCTAAAATTTTCTTTATCAATCACTCTGCTTTCTGCATTATATGTTTCAGTAAAAGTCTTTGGTAATCTTGAATTTCTCTTTTTATTCCATTTGAATTCATATCCATATATTTTGCCTCCATTATCTTCCACAAAATCAACTTCTTGCTGTTGTTTAGTCCTCCAAAAATATTTACGCGCAAGGCTTTGTTTATATTCAATTTGCTTAATTCTTTCCGAAATCAAGAAATTTTCCCATAATGCACCTTTGTCTGTTCTTAATTCAATTGGATTAAAATTTCCTATAACCATATTTCTGACACCATTGTCGTAGAAATAAATTTTCTTATTCGTTTTTATTTCATTTCGAATATTTCGACTAAAACTACCCAGTTTAAATATTATATACCCCTTTTGTAAAATATCAATGTACTTACTAATCGTATTTTTATCAACGTTTACAATCTGAGCTAATTCAGAATAATTTACCTCACTTCCGACCTGTAGAGCTAGAGCCTGGACTAATCTGTCCAGGACTTCCGGTTTCCGTATATCAGCATATGAAAGAATATCTTTGTATAAATAGCTATTCACTAAGTTTCTTAAAACACTTATTTCATCTCCACCATTATTTAATACATCTGGGTAAAATCCATACAGCAGCCTATTTTCCAGTTGTTGTTCCGCATACAAATACCCATGGTGGTCTTCATATTCCTCCCATGAAATTGGGAATAATTGATATTCCCATTTTCTTCCGGTCAAAGGTTCATTTATTTTATTAGATAAATCAAAAGAGGAAGAACCGCTTGTTAATAATTGAACATCTTTAAACCTATCAGTTATGATTTTCATTGTGAGACCAATCCCCTCTATTCTCTGTGCTTCATCAATAAAAACAAATTTGTGTTTCCCTAATATTGTTCTAATTTGTTCTGTATTTGGCTCTGTTAATAATGTTCTTGTTTTAGGATCATCTCCATCAAGAAGTAAATAATCCTTTGTCTCAAGTATAGATTCTATTAAAGTCGTTTTCCCAACTTGTCTTGGTCCAATAACAACAATTGCCTTTCCTGAGCCAATTCTATTTTTTATTATTTCACTTAAATGTCTTAAATACATTACTTTTTTCTTTCAAAGATATAACTTTTAATGAAGCTATTCACCAAAAGTTATGAATAATGATGATTTTACTCGTTGCGACATACTGTCGCAGGCCTGCCTACCGCCTTTAGGTTTACAGGCAGGTTCTCTGAACATGTGACGAAAATGACTAATAGGATTCCATCCGTATAAAAAACTCCAAAAATCCAATTATGTCCCAACAAGTCCTGATTATTGGTTGAGAAAGTAATTCAATGCGTGTTAATTTTTCTCTTCTGCAAAACAATTGGACAGAGTCCTGGTGATCATTGGTACATAGGTTTAGATAATCTTCGAGAGTGAGGATAGAAGGGATGTTTTATGCAAATACTTTCTTCCTATTTTTCTGTATCGCGTGCCGGTAATTCATATCGTAATTCCATTCGAGTATT
>CAZDRA010000238.1:0-3764 GCA_964507705.1 uncultured Roseivirgaceae bacterium
TCAAATGGAATTGATATAGTTCCCCCAAAGTTAGTCTTCAATTGTGGTATTAAGGCGCATTGAATTTTTCATTAATATTTGCTACAAAGGGAAAAGAAAAACCAACGATAAATCGCCATCTGCTGTATTTTAAATCTGAAACTGCGTCGGAATTAATAATTTCATCTTCATTGTCAATATCTATTGGTCTTGGGATATCTCTTTGTGCACTGGCATATGTTGTCCCAAGTGTAAGCTCTGCCCATGGTAAATTTAAGGCAATACCCCCACCAAAATGATAGATATTACCATCAAATCTTGAGTGCCTGACTTCATCTTTAAACTTAATAAGCAAACTCGCATCAGAAGCGACAGCAGTAAAATCTGTTGCAAAACTTCCATAAGCACTAATTTTTCTATTAAAATGATGTTCATAACCTATTCCAAAATTTATAACTGAATTAAGTTTATCAATTAACACAAAGTTTATGGTGTCTTTGGGCTGTTGGCCAATAAATTGATCAGCTTGCATGAGGACTTGTTCTTTCACTTTATTATACCATTCGCCACTAAGGTGAATAGTACCTTTGACCGTTTTAATTCCTACACCTAAGCCCACTGCCCAGGAAGATTTATAATTTACTTGCAAGTCTTGTTGACTGTTTTCGATATATGTATCCAAAGAATTTCCATTACTAACAGAATCAATTCCTGATAAAAAATCTTCATAAACGGATGATCCCGAACCAAACAAATTGATCTTTGGTGTGGTAATGGTCAGTCCCAAGTTTATGTTTTTTAACTTAACAGCCATACCACCTTTCCATAATAAACCATAAGCTTGATATGACATTTGTCTGTTTTTGAAAAGCGTACTCACTTTATTTTCCTTGTTCAATCCTTGAAGCTGGAGTGTTAGCTGGTTAGTTTTATTCCTGCGATATGCAAAAGTAGAAATACCAAAACTTATTTTTTCGCTTGTACTATGTGACCAGGTCAAGCCAAACCATTCTTCATTCAAATTGTTATTGTACTTTATTTTACCTGAAAAGGCGCTATAATTCCCTTCCAAAATCTGATCACCATCTATTGTTGTTGAAAAGCTAGCTTCGCTTCTGAACCTTGTGAGAAAGGAATAGGCAAAATGATGATTCTTTAACGATTTAATTTTAAATGTACCGGCTACCAAATTGGGTACACCACCAAACTGAGACTCTTTCAAGTCCCTGCCTTTTCCTAAACCATCTTTGATAACTGTTTTGTTTAATTCATAAACTTTGGCACTAATAACAAAGGCAGGGTTTTCTATTTGTGCCAGCCTGCCGGGATTATAAAATACTAATCCCAAGTCTTCGACACTTGCATTAACTGTTCCATTTAATAACATGGATTTATTGCCAAATTGCTCAGTCCAGTAATGTGCATCCTGGCCAAAGCTCAATGTACTGATTCCTATAAATGAAATAATTAGAATATTTTTAATCTTACTCATTTCAATTGCCTTATCTGTTTTTTAAATTTGAAAATACATAATATTGTGGATTTAGCTAACCTGTTTTATTATATAATTACATTTATTTATTTCTTCAAGTATAATTTACATAAAACTACATTTTATGCTGATATACAGATAATTATGAATAATAAATAGCAGGCCGCTAATAGCTCTATAAATAATATAATTTCAAATCGTTGGCGAAGATATAGCTTATTCACCAATTAAAATCTGAGTTTTCATTTTTTTCAAAACCTAATCAACACCTATACTTTAAACGTATTTGTAACCTATGCCATCGTTGACTTATTATCTGTTTTTACTATAGGGACATTATTTTTTTGTCTCTAAAAAAAATCATTTTTCGGGTTAATTCTTTTAGCTACCTTTGCCGGAATTTTTATTTGTCTAAGGAATGAATTTAGAAGAAGAGATACAAAGGAGAAAAACATTTGGAATTATTAGTCACCCCGATGCGGGAAAAACAACACTGACAGAAAAGTTATTGCTATTTGGTGGAGCCATTAAAACAGCCGGTGCAGTAAAATCAAACAAGATCAACCAACACGCTACCTCCGATTTCATGGAAATAGAAAAACAAAGAGGAATCTCTGTTTCCACTTCTGTTATGGGTTTTGAATATAATGGTGTAAAAATAAATTTGCTTGACACTCCAGGTCACCAGGATTTTGCAGAAGATACTTATCGAACATTGACAGCGGTAGACAGTGTGGTAATGATAATTGATTGCGTAAAAGGTGTAGAAATTCAGACCGAAAAACTCATGAATGTTTGCCGAATGCGCAGCACGCCAGTGATCTCTTTTATCAATAAACTTGACAGGGAAGGTCGCGATCCTTATGAATTGTTGGATGAAATAGAAAATAAATTGTCCATCAAAGTGAGGCCGCTCAGTTGGCCTATTGGGATGGGTAAAAGTTTTAAAGGGGTATATAGTCTTTATAATAAAAAACTTATCCTGTTCACGCCAAGTAAAACAAAAATTGATCTTGACGATTTTGTGGAAATTGATGATATAAATTCTTCACTATTGGAAAAATATGTTGGTGAAGATGATGCTGCACAGCTCAGAGAAGATGTGGAATTGATAGAAGGGATATATCCGGAATTCAGTATAGAAGATTATCAAGAGGGCAAACTGGCACCTGTATTTTTTGGTAGTGCAGTCAATAATTTTGGAGTTCAGGAACTGTTGGATTGTTTCATTGATATTGCGCCTGTTCCAAGACCAAGAGATACTGAGCTAAGGAATGTTTTACCGGAAGAAGATAAATTTACTGGATTCATATTTAAAATCCATGCCAACATGGACCCCAGGCACAGAAACAGGATTGCCTTCTTGAGGGTTTGCTCAGGTAAATTTGAGCGTAAGAAAAATTATTTTCATGTTCGTCTTGCCAAAAATTTTCGTTTTTCAAATGTTACCGCATTTATGGCTCAAAACAAGGAGACCATTGATGAGGCTTTCCCTGGAGATATTATAGGTTTGTATGATACAGGAAACTTAAAGATCGGCGACACCCTCACTGAAGGTGAAAAAGGAACTTTTAAAGGAATTCCTAGTTTTTCCCCGGAAATTTTCAGGGAGGTTGAAAACCTCGATGCCATGAAAAGTAAGCAATTGGACAAAGGTCTGAGACAATTGATGGACGAAGGCGTGGCTCAATTATTTACATTCGAAATGGGGTCAAAAAAGGTGGTTGGTACTGTTGGTCAATTGCAGTTTGAAGTAATTCAATATAGATTGAAACATGAATATGGAGCTACATGTCGATTCAGGCAAATGAACTTTTTTAAAGCCTGTTGGATTACTTGTGAAGACAAGAAAAAATTGGATGAATTTATAAAGTCAAAATACAGGCATATTGCCAAAGACAAAGACGGGAAGCTGGTCTTTATGGCGGAAACAAAGCAATGGCTCAATATGGTAGAGGAAAATTTTCCTGATGTAAAATTTCATTCTACATCCGAAAACTGAGTCCACTCCGAAAACAGACAATTTTCAAAAAAGAGTTATTTTGGAGGATATTTTCATTTTTTAAGATTCGTTGATGCTCGATTATCAGCTAATTGAAAAAGGTGAAAAGATCACCAAAAGAAACTTTTTTGGTTTTAGGTGTTTTCGGAGTGGACTCAAAAATAGGTATCAATAAAAATAAAAAAAGGCAGTAAGCCTGTATCAGACTTACTGCCTCGCTCCTACTTTATTAAAGTCTTCTCCTGTTTTCGACACTGGGACACCCTCATTCAAATCAGACCAAAAAGCTTG
>CAZDRA010000239.1:0-3754 GCA_964507705.1 uncultured Roseivirgaceae bacterium
GCAAAATACACCTCTGAAGAACGCATTATAGGAGTTTCTATTACCGGTACATACCAAAGGTCACTCACTCTGGATGTTGATTCCAGTTGCCAGGGAAACTTGTACTCAATTGGCACTAAACCCAATACAGGCATGCCCCTGTAACCAAAATAATCAATTGTAGGATCATCTTTAGGAAATTCAGCCTTTGCCGTATCAGCCCAGATTTTAATTCGAGGGTCATTTATGCTTGTCATATTATTAACAAGTTCCTGTCCGATGATATTTTTAAAAAAACCAGACCCCATTTCTTTCAGGTGGTTATATAGCTCATTCTGATTATCTGCATTATCTGTAGAGGTAAACATAATAGCGTCGTCTGCCCGGGATAAAATCAAATCCGACTCTTGCAAATCGCTTATATTATCAATGGCCATTTGCTGATCGACATACCTAACGCGTAAGGCTAAACGTAACCTGAGAGAATTAGCAAACTTTCTCCATTTCTCTACATCACCGGCATAAATCAAATCCGCTCCTCCATAACTCTCTTTAGAATCATCTAATTCTGTAGCTGCCGCTTTTAGCTCTGCAAAAAAATCTTCGTAAATGCTTTTTTGAGAATCATACTTTGGATCGTATATAGCCTGTTCGATTGGTAAATTTGATTCAAAATAAGGCATGTCTCCATAAGTATCCGTTACTTTGGCAAAGGCCCAAACCTTCATAATCCTGGCTATGGCTTTTTTATTAACCAGTTCCGGGTCGTCCTTGGTAAGCCTTATAATTTCAGACAAATTATTGGTATAGGTCGAATAAGTACTACTCCATACCTCAGGGGCATCTCCTTCCTGAAACGGGCGACTTCCAATGGTAGAAGACATACCGCTATAATGTCCTATAATCCCATTTCCATATCCGTTCCCAAAATTACCTCCTATTTCTTCTTTTATTGATTTCACCTGTACACGCGTAAGCATCAGGTTTACATCAACTAAATCTTCTGATACTAAATCATTTCGTGTATTCAGCTCTTCAAACTTATCTGTACAAGCATTACTTATAAGGATAGCCATTGAAAAGACGATGATAAATTTCAAGTTTTTATATATTTTCATCATTTTCTATTTTAGTGTTAAACAATATCCTGTTAAAAAGTAAGGTTTACATTTACTCCAAATGTTCGGGTTGTTGGCATAGATATTGACTCTACACCTCGTGCACCTGCTGAGGTACTGGGTGCTGACTCAGGAGATATACCCAAATCTTGCATATTATCCTGAATATAAAATAAATTTCTACCAACTAAGGAAACCCGAATGCCTCTAAAAGGGGTTTTTTCTAGTATGCCTGAGCTAAAATTATACCCCAACATTAGCTCGCGCAACGTAATATAACTGGCGTCCATTATAAACTCTTCACCTATTCCACTCCAGGCTCTGTTAGCCCAGTAGGTTTGGCCATCTACTGCCTGCGTGTTTTCAGTATATCCTGTTACATTTCCGTTACCATCCAGCATTTCAACTACACCATCAAGCACTCCCACATAAGGCAATTGGTTGCCATTATTATCCGTATCCTGGGGTCGTCTGCCTTCTTCTGTAAAAAGAGCGGTACCTGCTGCAGTCATCCGATATTTTGTTTCAGAAGAAAGCTCTCCTCCCTGAACAAAATCAATCAATACATTCATAAAAAACCCTTTATAGGAGAATGAATTATTTAAGCCCCCAACCCAGTCTGGTGTAATATTACCTAATACACTTTGTTCGGCTTCTCTAACATAACCTCCACTTGAATTTACTATTCTCCTTCCATCGGGGCTTCGCTTGTATTTATAGCCTATAATATCTCCAAACGGGTTTCCCGGCCTGGCCTCTATATCATTTGGAAAATGATCTATCAGCACAAAGGTTTCAATTCCGGGAGCCAATTCAACTACTTCAGATCTGTTTCTTGCATAATTAAATCCTAAATCCCAGTTAAAGCCATTTTCTAATCGAACAATATTGGCATTTAATACTATTTCAAGACCACTATTTCTAATTTCGCCAGCATTAATTACTACAGAGCTATAACCGCTACTGGTTGGTAGCTGCACAGGTAAAATTTGGTTTCTTGTTGCTCCATCATAATAGGTTACATCCAATCCTATTCGATTATCAAATAACCTGATGTCAACCCCAAATTCCATCGATTCTGTGAGTTCATTTTTCAGGTCAAATGCCGGTATTACCCTGCTCATACTCGCATATCCCTGGCCATTATAATTGGTTGTATAAGAGGCGTAATTATTTTTTGTTAGATATGGATCAGAATCATTTCCTACCTGAGCCCACGAAGCCCTAAGCTTCCCAAAAGTTAAAATATTAGAAGACATTTCGAAAGCATCGGTAAAGACCCAACCTAAGCTTACAGAAGGATAGAAAAATGAAGAGTTACCAGTACCTAATGTTGAAGACCAATCATTTCTTCCGGTAATATCTAAAAAAAGGTAATTTTTATAAGCCAACTGCCCCATAAAATAAAGGGATTGAATATCTTTTTCGTACAAAGAATTAGACGGGCGAATATCTTGCGCATTACTTACATGATTAACCCCTGGGGCTTTAAAATCACGTGCATCCCAACTTGAACTGCTGATATATTTTTTAAATAAATTTCCTCCTACGCTAAAAGAACCAACAAAATCTCCGAATAAATCTCCGTTTGCCATTAAAAGAAAATCTGAGTTAATTTCTTTTCCAATAATGTTATTTTCAGTTATTCTTCCGTTTCTATTGGCTCCTCCCGATGACCCGACAGGCCAGGTTTTTTGTCTTTGATCTGAATACCAATCGATACCGCTTCTGGCCGTTAAACTTAACCAGTTTGTGAATTGATACCTTAACGAAGCATAGCCTATAAAACGATTTCTTTCATCGTTATTCTTTAATTCATTTATAATATAATATGGATTTCCTCTTCTAACTCCCGGGAACCTGCCGTTTTCTCCGGTTTCTTCATAATGCTCCTTTAAAAAGTCCATTGGTATATACCGACCCATATTTATTAAGGAACGAACAACGTTGTCGTTATTAAGACCTAAAGCTGGTCTGTTGTTAAATTTTGAATTAACATAGTTTGCCTTGCTATCAATTGATAACTTATCTGTAAGCTTGCTGTTTACCCTAAGATTAAATGTATTTCTGCTTCCTGAATGATTTGGGGTAATTCCTCTCATAGTAGTATTACCAAAAGAAGCTCTAATCGTAGTACTTTCGCCCCCGCCTGAAAGCGAAATCATATTATTGGCAACTAAACCGGTTTCCCAAAAATCTCTGATATTATTAGGGTCTGCTGCTGTAAGGACTCTTGTTTTTGGGTCTTCGCCAGGCAATAAAAGAGGATCTACAACGGTTCTTCGTCCGTCCAATGGAACCCCCCAACTGGAATTATTCCATCTGGGTACAGTTTCGTAAAATTCCCCATCAATTTCAACAAGCTGACCACCAAGGTTGGTGCCTTCCCAGCCAGGCCCATATTTATTCTGTACTCTGGGAATCATATTAATTTTTTCCATAGATATGGTAGAATTAAACTCTACCCCAATGCCTTTTCTGGAAGTGCCTGATTTTGTCGTAATTACGATTACCCCATTGGAACCACGCGAACCATAAAGTGCCGATGCACTTGGCCCTTTTAAAACGGTAATTGATTCTACATCTTCAGGGTTGATATTACCAATTCCATCTCCATAATCATTATCTCCACCTCTAAGTCCACCAGAACCTTTTCC
>CAZDRA010000240.1:0-3754 GCA_964507705.1 uncultured Roseivirgaceae bacterium
CCATTGCTCCAGACATGATAAGTGCTTCAAGTGATTTTTTGTTGAGATTCTTGTGGGTGATCCGTTCAAGGAAGTCAGTGAATGATTCAAATTTGCCGTTTTCTTCGCGTTCCTCAAAAACCGCATTTGAAATATCAGTTCCAAGATTTTTGATTGTATAAAGTCCAAAACGAATTTTATCTGTATCGGTTTCTTTTTCTGGTTTAATCACAGTAAAACTTCCAAAGCTTTCGTTTACATTAGGAGGCAGTACGGGAATTTTCATACGTTTACATTCGGTGATAATCTCCGCAATCTTATCTGTGTCGCCAGAATCTGCGGTAAGGACTGCTGTCATATACTCGGAAGGGAAGTTTGCTTTCATATATGAGGTTTGGTATGCAACTCGTCCGTAACTTGCACTGTGGGCTTTGTTGAATCCGTAGGCGGCAAATTTTTCTATATCTTCCCAAAGTTTTTTTACGATTTTTTCCTTCATCCCATTTCCTAAGCATCCAGAAATAAATTTTTCTTTTTGTTCTTCCATTAGTTTTGGAATTTTTTTACCCATTGCTTTTCTGAACACATCAGCTTCAAGCCAAGAGTAGCCCGCCATTTTAATGGCGATCATCATAACATCATCTTGATAGATCATAAGACCCAAAGAGTCTTTCAGGAATTCCTTCATTCTTGGATCAATATATTTAATAAGTGATGGGTTATGTTTTCTTGCAATATAGTCAGGAATAAAATTCATTGCTCCTGGTCGGTACAAAGCAACCATTGAGTTGATGTCGTGAATGGTTGAGGGTTTAAGTTCTTTCAAGTATCGTGTCATGCCGGAGCCATTTAATTGAAAGAGTCCCATTGTTTCTCCTTTTGCGAGCATTGTAAAAGTTTTTTTGTCATCAAGTGGGATGTTTTCAATATCAATATCAATATTGTGGAATTTTTTTACAAGTCGTACAGCATCTCTCAAGATGGCTAAGTTTCTGATGCCTAGGAAATCAAATTTCAGAAGACCGACATCTTCAATAACATACATATCATATTGCGTGATTATTTTTCCACCTTTTGGGTCGTACTGGGTTGGTGTGAAGTCTGATAGTATTGTTGGACCTATCACCACACCGGCAGCATGTACGGAGATGTGGCGCACACAACCTTCGAGTTTTTTTGCCAAGTCTATTATTTCTTTTGTGTCTTTTTCTTCCTCGTATATTTTTTTAAGCTCAGGGGTTTCTTCCATTGCTCTGTCTATTGTCATGGGGAATCCTTGCGCACCTAGTGGAATTAATTTGGATAGTCTATCCCCAATGGCGTATGGGTGTCCTAGAGCTCGCGCTACATCACGTACAGCACCCTTTGCCATCATGGTTCCGAATGTTCCAATTTGCGCCACTTTATCATCACCATATTTATCACGCGCGTACTGTATTACTTCATCCCTTCTATTGTCAGCAAAGTCCATGTCAATATCCGGAGCTGAGGGTCTTTCCGGATTTAAGAATCGTTCAAATGGAAGTTTGTATTCAAGTGGATTTACGTTTGTGATACCGAGTAAGTATGTGGTGATAGATCCAGCAACAGACCCCCTAATGTTGGTAAGGATATCATTTTCTCTGGCGTAGCGAATAAGGTCTCCCACGACGAGGAAGTACGGTGAGTATCCTTTGGTTTTTATAATATCAAGTTCGTACTCAATACGATCTACAACATCTTTGCTTTCGGTGAGACCGCGTTTTCCTATGCCTTCATACACAAGCCTTTTTAGTTCACTAACGTAAGTGGTACCTTCGGGAATTTCTAGGTTGGGGAATACCCAATTACCAAGTTCAATCTCTACGTTGCACATATCTGCTATCTTTGCAGTATTTTCTACGGCTTCGGGGGTGTCTTTGAAGTATTCAAATGCTTTTTCTGTATCAATGAAAGAATAATCATCAGTACCCATTGAAAATCTATCGTTGCTTGTAAGATCTGAGTTTGTTTGTACTGCAAGAAGTGTTTCGTGTGCGCGGTGATCGTCTGTGTGCAAGTAGTGGGAGTCTTGTGTGGCAACAAGAGGAATGCTTAGCTTTTTTGATATTCTTATTATCTCTTTTCGGACCTCTTCAATGCCTTCCACTCCAGGGTGGTGCATTATTTCCAAAAAGTAATTTTCTTTACCGTATATTTCTTGGTGCTCTTTTGCAACTTTTTCTGCTTTTTCACTATCGCCATCTCTTATTGCTTTTGAAAATTCTCCACCAAAACATCCAGATAGCGCAATGATGCCTTCTGAGTATTTTTTCATTATTTCTTTGTCTATACGTGGCTTGTAGTAGTATCCTTCAAGGTTTGAAAGTGTGACTAGCTTGATTAAGTTTTTGTAACCGACGTTATTTTTTGCTAGAAGTGTTAGATGGAATCTTTTGTTATCTATCCCTGCACGTTTGTCGTGACGGGAGCCGGGGGTTACATATGCTTCATAGCCTATGATGGGTTTAATTCCATGCTTCCTACATGTTATATAGAATTCAATTGCTCCGTACATGTTGCCGTGGTCGGTAAGTGCAACAGCAGGCATCCCGTATTCTTTTGCCAGTTTTACCATCCCGTCAACCTTTGAGAGTCCATCTAGGAGAGAGTAATGGGAGTGTGTATGGAGGTGAACAAATTTAGTATTTTTAGTATTCATGAGTGCGTGTATTATATCATATTGAAATTGGTAGTAAAAAAGAACAAAAAACAGGGGCGCCTACGGTGCCCACCCACCCAAAATTTACCCAAAAAAATCCCCCGCAGTGTATGCGGGGGGGGGTGACACAGGTATGTGTCAGTTTTATATTCTACACATTTCTTTGAATGTCCAATCCATATTTGACGCAACGAGATTTTCTCTTAATTCATCAAGCCCGGAAGTTCTTTTTGTAGTTTCTTTTTCCAGCGCTTCTTTCGTGATCTCATCTTCCGTGTATGTGTAGTCGTGCGTTGTTTTATCAAGTAGCTCTTCTCTCAAAAAGTCTGCAAGATCCAGTTCTTGGAATGCTTTTGAGTTCATGATACTGCCCAATTTTTTTCGTAGTTCTTTTCGGACTTCTTCTTTTTCGTGATTTATTCTAGCGCATAATGCACGTGATATAAATGAATATTTTATATCGAAGTTTTCTTTAGAATCAATTTTTGAAAACCAGTCACTGAACGCATTCCAGCCATCTTTAAAATAATTTATTTCCATATCATTTACTGCATTTTTGCATTCCTGGATTGCTTCATCGCTTGCAAGTTTTCTCGCCATGCGTTGATATGGTGGCCAGTATATGCAGAGTAGTCCGATGCCAAATGGTGCAATTTTAAGGGAGTTTATTTCCCAGTGGTCTGCCTTTTTTGCGAGTACTTTATATGTAGGTTTTATTATAAAATATAACAAAAATCCTGTACAAAAGACGACTGAGATATAAATAAGAACATAGTTATCTTTGAAATATACAATTGCACATCCAATGATAGGCAGAATCAAAAATAATATAGTTATAATAAAACTGTCGGTGCGGTTTTTGCGTGTATTTTCTGGGTATTCATTTACAGTAGTCATAATATCACCTCATTCGTTTGAATTTACAAGAAACTTCTCTGATCACAAATTAGCACGTGTTGTTGTGTTTGTCAAGGGACGTAAGTATGCACGTACTTACGTTTAAGAGCGAGGGCGCCGTAGGCGCCCTCTTGGATGAGGTTGTTTTTAATGTAGTGTATAATACGAGCTATGGAGAAGATTCAGTACATAATAGGA
>CAZDRA010000241.1:0-3709 GCA_964507705.1 uncultured Roseivirgaceae bacterium
TACAACACTAATTTTTCTCATTGGATTTTTAGCCACAATTTGGAATAAAGATGTTGACATCCCAAAGGCAGGAGAAGGAAATTAGCCCGAATAATTCGGGAGATAATTATTAAAATGCTTAAAATACCCGCCTTGCCGACGAGGCAGGCCTTACCAGATGACGCTGAGGATGGGATAATTGACTATTTCAACAAACTAACCGGTCCTCTAATTTGAATAGGCTCACCCCTGCAATTCAAAGCGGTGATCAGGTAAAAATATATCCCCGCCGGCAAAACCTCTCCATTGGATATGCCGTCCCAATATTCAAAAGGATTCCCGGAGGAAAATACCTCTTTGCCCCAGCGGTTTACAATTATTATACTGTATTCAGGGGTGTTGATGGCATAATTGACAAATTTATCATTATAGCCATCACCGTTGGGTGTAAATACATTGGTGGTGAAAACACCATCGTCTTCCGGGATAAATATTAGGTTAGCGGTATCTACCGCATAGCTGCATTCATTTTCTATTTCTACATGATAAACCCCGGGCCATTCCACAGCAATGGACTGAGTGGTTTCCCCGGTATTCCAAAGATACCAGGCGTCTGGATTTCTGGCGTCAAGTACAGCGAAGTTGCCCTCACAGACAACGGTATCATCAGGGAGATAAGCTTTCACTTCCGGTATTACATATAAATACAGGCTGTCTTTTCTGATATAGCATGGGTTGGAAGCCATGACCTTGTACAGGCCTGTTTCATGTGCCTCTATACTATTTGCAGTAGCCCCGGTGGACCATGCATATTCCGTGAAAGGAAAATCCTGCACTTCCAGTTTGTAAGCTTCATCATCAAAACAAATACTTACCGTATCCGGCTCCAGGCTGATTTGAGGATCGGGATAAATGGTAATTTCCTTAGTTGCAGAAGCCGTTTCCCCGCATCTTGCCACTACGGTCAATGTTACCTGATAGATGCCGGGGGCACTGAAGGTATGTTCTGCGTTTTGTAGAAATGACCTGTTGGCAGCACCAGATGAAGGATCCCCGAAATCCCAGATCCACTCCCTTGTTTCTTCCGTGGCAGTGCCCTGAAATTGAACCATCCCTCCTTCGCATGTATTCTCAAAAGTAAAATCAGTATAAATCTTAAAAAAATAGCTCTGGATAAAGCTGGGAAAACTCAATGACTCACTTTTCCCGTCAAGATAAAGATCATTCGGGCGGAAATCACTGGCCGCTCCCAATGCGTTGGGATTATGAATTACACTCACGTATTTGCGATCTCCCCCGTCAACATATATTTTTCCGTCACCGGCCAGTTGGAAACCGTGCATAGAACCTAAGGAATCTTTAAAACCCACTGCTACCTGCCTTGGCTCATCTTCAAGAAGGTTGTACTGATAAATAGAATCGAAATGAGTGGATGTATATAATTTGGTATTGTCAGGCGAAAAATCAACCCCATAGATCCTGAGAAAGTTAAAAAATCTTTCGGTAGGGAGTATTCTGGCGTTTGATACTACACCTGTGGTATCATTAAAATCAAACAACTCTAAAGAGCCTTGTGCTGGAGGAGGTCTATTAAAGTCTCCAGGGTCATCGATTGCGGAGGCCAGCATCTTCCCATTAGGCGATGCCTTGATCTGCCCCCTGCCATAAGTATGATTTACTCCAATTTTAGAGATCACTGGATCAGTATTTAAGCCCTGCTCATCTATTTTATACACCCAATATTCATCAGATTTTAACGGATGCGTTATCAGCCATATACTGCTGCAATCATTCGCCCTTACGGCTGTTAATTTTTCGGTAGTGGGTTTATAGAGCAATATATTTTTTTGAATCACATCGCCCAAGCCTCCTTCAAGGCTCATGTCCACCACCGAATAATTCAGGCCTTTATGTCCTTGGCTAAAATCATAAATATATTGATCCGTGGTAAAAATATAATATAGGCTGTCATTGCCTGGATGGGGTACTATGATAGCTGCCTGGGTAGAAGAATTTTCGCCAAATAGACCTCTCCCCTTGGGCATTATCTGATGATTTTTGTTCAAAACAGTTATTCCATTTGTATAAAACAACAAATTCCCGTTGCTGTCTGCTATGCTGGCTTTACTATACAGGTAAAGGTAATTCAATCCAACAATGTCCGTCAGCGGAGTTGGCGGACTGGTGTTGAAATTCAAACCCGCCCTGCCGAAATACCAAATATTGGCTTCTTTTTGAGCGGCAGCCTGGTTGAGGCTTAGCAGCGCAAAAAGTACAGGTAAATATAAAACAGGTTTCAAGGAGAACATGAATTAAAGTTATGAATAAAAACCTTCAAGTCCGTCTGGCCTTGCCGGCAGGCAGGCCTTACCAGGTGACGCTGAGGATGGGAATTATTTTGGGCACAACTTTCCAATTCGGGTTTCAAACCTTCAAGGTTTTAGCTCGATACCTTAACAATAATATTGAAATATCCATTGCCCTTACAAGAGAAACCCTGCCCTGCCGTCAGGCAGGCTTGAAGGGCTTAGAATATAACAATATTTTTTTCGTGGTTTATGTGGAAAGTCCAATACTTTTATTCCTTCTTACCTTTCGGAAGATATATTTGAAAACCAACATTAAATGCCAGACCGCTTAATCCAATATTAACCTCTTCGATATTATAACTCAAAATCCCTTCCAGACCGATATTGTCAGTTATTAAATATGTCAGACCTACACCCATAGTATATCCAAATGAGTAAATTGGGTGCTTCTCTTCAGGATCATCAATGGATTGAGATAAACTAATTCCAGGCTGCGCATGTAAAAACAACCAGGTTTTACCTCCTGCCGGCAGTTTTTCCTGGTCTTTATTTTTGCTCAACTCAAAATAATATCGGAAAAATGGGGCAATTCCTATACTCACACGGCTCCATTCATTTAATTTGAAATAACTAAAATCCATTGCTCCCCCAAGGGCAAAATTATTCGTGAGAAAAATGCCTAAATTCGGACTTGTAGAAATAATGTATGCTTTATCCGAAAAGGAATTATCCATACTTAAATGAAAATTTCCTCCTAATAATTTTGTTCCTTTTTCCATTTGACCAAAGGCCGAATAGGAAATAAGAATGAAAAACATGGCGCTTCTTAAAATAGTTGTATTCATAGCTTTGTAAGCTGGACTTTTCAGAATAGTTAATAGAGATGAATTTTTCATGATTTTTTTTTAAAATACGGTCATAAAAAGAAAAATGAACATTGTAGATCGTCAATCAACATCTATTATAAATATAGTACCAAAACCACCTTATTGACACAGACATATATGTCAGTATGAAAAAAAACTTTATGAAATTGAAGTATTATCTGTATGATATAGGCGTATATGGCAGTATATCAGTTTTTTACAAAACTTTTCTTTTTATCTTTACACAATTTAGAAATGTTATAAATTGTGTAAAAAGATTAATTTCTTTTGCTGTGATTGCGGAATTTTGCTATAAGTGGGTCATATTATTACATGACACATCCAAAAAACAACCTTGATGGAGCAAACTGATATAGCAAAAAGAATAAAAGAAATTAGAGTTAGGAAAAAAATTACGCAAGATGATGGTTATGAGGCAACAGGCATTAATATTGCAAGAATTGAAAGTGGTAAATGCAACCCTACAATAGAAACGATAGAAAGAATTTGTGATTATTACGATATAACTCTATCCGAATTATTTAGATTTATCCG
>CAZDRA010000242.1:0-3595 GCA_964507705.1 uncultured Roseivirgaceae bacterium
CCCATTTGCAAAGGCCATTGTTTTTTACTTCCTCCGGAAGCAACATCTTGCTCAGGCACGTTGTGGTTTTTTCCTATCCAAAAAGTACTATAACCGTTGTCTTGTAAAATTTTAGATAATGGTGTTACTTCCGGCCCCATTCTGCCATTTGCTCCGGGGAAACCATCAGCAGTTTCGGTAATTGCTGCCATACCATTTAAATGGTGATTTCTTCCTGTTTGTATTGTTGAACGCGTAGGCGAACATAAAGCGGTAGTATGCCATTGTGTATAAGTTAAACCATTGGCTGCCAATTTATCCATGGTTGGCATATTAATTCCTCCGCCATAAGGTGACCAAGCTCCTAATCCTGTATCATCGTAAAGAATAAAAAGAATATTAGGAGCCCCTTTTGGAGCTGATTTTGGTGTGTAAGCCGACCAGTCTGATTCAGAATCTCTAATATCGAGGGCAATCTTACCTTTAAATTTGGATGTTGAATCACTGGTTTTATCAACCTTTTTAGCTTGTTGATTGCAAGCAACAGTAGTTGCTAAGAATAATCCTAAAATTATTGATTTTAGGATAGTAGATGATTTTTGTGTTTTCATAAGTTAGGTTTTCGTTGTTTTTTTGTAAAAATAAAAATGACAAGTTATAGCTTATACTTTATTCAATTGAGCGTTAAAGACGTAATTATTAAAAATTGGCAGGATTTTTATCACAATGCTTCAATGTCTGAAGTGTTTTGAGAACCTGTACCAATCTCTTTACCATCTGCACCATTAATACTTAATGATGGGCAACCCCATTCTGCATCAAAACTTTGATCTTCTATTGCGCAGACTAAACCGTGTTCACCAGAAGTATCAAGGTAAAAAATTATTCCTCCTTGGTGAAAAATCACCAATAGATATTGGTGTAGTGATAATTTCTTCATAATTGTTTATTGGAAAAATTTGGACAAAAATACCTTTATCAAAAGATGAAAAAAATATCATTTGATAGCTTTCTGCTTTTTCTTTATTCTATGGATTGTTAATGGAGTAATTCCTAAGAAACTGGCGATATGTTTATCAAATACAGTATCTATTAAAATGGGATTCCAATTAATTAAATCTAGGTATCGCTCTTCTGGAGTCATTGCTACAAAGGTGTTTAAACGATAAGAAAGCGTTAGAATAATTTCTTTTAAAAAGTTTAAATAGAACTTCATAATTTCAGGATTAGTGAATCCTATTTTTTCTAATTCACTAATATTAAATTTTAAAAAATGAATTTCACCGATAGACTCAATATTGAGGGTTTGAACTTCATCGCCAAAAACTTTTGCATCACCCATTAAATGTCCTTCAGCTCTTATATAATCATTTAATTCTTGGCCTTTATCATCTATGCTATAGGCTCGAGCGACTCCTTTTAGAATGAAGATTATATTTTTATCAGATTTTCCTCTTTTAAAGATTGTTTTTTTATTCTTTGCAAGCTGATATTTTGTAATTGATAAAAATATATCAATTACTTCTTCCTTCAAATCAGGAAAATAGTTAATAACTAGTGCTTTTATTTCAAGTCCTGATAATCTCATCTATAGCTGTTTATCAATGCACGCCAACGTAGGCATATACAATTATACATACCCTTAATGTATTTTTTCTTAATCTAATAAGTTTTTATCTCTTTAAAAGAATCTGCGGTTACATGCAAATAACTCTAATCCGTAAAATCACAGAATGGTGTGACAGACTACTATTGTCTATGTTGCATTCGTTTAATAATGGCCCAATCCCTGCATGTATGGCCTTTGGTGGCAAATTTCATGTTTGAAGTTATTTATTAATATTGTTAAGATCAGGCGAATTGAAAATTAGATATTGAAACAAGCTCAAGATAACTCAATGTATCCTTTATCTATTAATTTATGCAAATTTTCAATTATGATTGAGCACCCTGACTGTTAGTTATTAGGAATGTTTGATGAATGAAATAACCAATAGTTACTGTCCATTTCAAAAGTCTTCTTAAAAAGAACATCAACTCCAATATAATAAATGGGATAATACTTAATGCCATATTTACAATTGCCATACCGTATGTGAACCCTTGAGTTTTAGCTATCCCAATTATTAATATCCGAATAAAGAATATCCAAAGAATTACCTGAAGCCCATAATTTACATCTACCTTGCTAATTATTTCTCCCAAAAATAGGCCAAGTAACTGGTAGATCAATATCAGAGAAATTGGAATATTTGCAAGACCAAATATTATTTGCATGTCTTTTAACTTACTTTTCCCATTCCATATTTTTCCAATTTTTAGTACCCACCAAGGAAAAAAATGAGCAATGATAAAATAACCAAGTCCAACAAAAATTAATAAAATTAATATTGACCCTATCAATCCAAATCCAAATTCTTCACTTATTTTATTGTCAAAGTTTTCCGAAATTGCTGCTAATAGAATTGGAATGCGATAGTCAAATGCTATCCTATTCGATAAAATGCTATCAATAGTTTTTACAGGTCTAAACCAAATTGTGAAATAAGGATTGCTATTCATAAACTTATTATTGGAGTGCTGCCATTATTATTGAATATTCAGACTTAAAAAATTGAAATATCCATATTCAACCATATCATTCTGGTCAATGATGCTTTGGACAAATCTTGTACACCTCAATATTAATCTTTATTATCCCAATCCTTTGGTTTATCCATAAATGCCTGCAATTGCTTTTTCAATAAAGATGGATTTTTTTCGTAAACCGGAGAGTTGCTCTTTTTTTCCGGAAAAGTTTCCATATGCAAGGTGCTGGTTGGGAAAGCAAAGTTTACGCCCAGGCCTTCGGCGAGCCTGATGATTTCTATCAACACTTCATGGCGACACCGCAATTCCTCCCCCCATGTTGGTACTTTAAAAAATATATAAAACATCACATTTAAGGAAGAATCGGCCATGTCATTGAGATATACGTGATAATTGTCTTTGAGCGTGTTGGGGTGGGTATCTACTATTTTTCTCAATCCATTCACAAATGTATTGATCACCTCCGCCGGTGTATCGTAGTTGATGGCGATCTGCGTATAAAATCTGCGATAATTTCGCAAACCGTGGTTATCAACAGTAGTATCAGCAATAATCCCATTTGGCACGTAAGTGACCGAATTTCTGAAAGTTCTTATCCTTGTGGCTCTAAACCCTACCTCTTCAACCGTTCCATCAATATTGCCGGATGTGATCCAATCACCAATTTGAAATGGCTTATCGATAAAAATCATGATAGACCCAAAGAAATTCTTTATGGTATCCTGAGCGGCCAGGGCAAAGGCCAGACCTCCAATCGAAAGACCTGTGAGCAGTGGCACTAAGTCATAATCCAAATTGCCAAGAATAGCCAGTACACCAACAATGACAACAAATACCTTCAATGCTTTTCTCACCAACGGTACAATCTGATCGTCCAGTGTGCTTTCCGTTTTTTCGGCAAGCTTCATCATATACATGCCGAGTATGTCAACAACCCGGTAGAAAAATATAGTCGCAAATACAGGCCAAATTGACCTGATGGTGAGTAAAACATATGTACTAAGCGTAATTGGCAATTGCAATACCG
>CAZDRA010000243.1:0-3553 GCA_964507705.1 uncultured Roseivirgaceae bacterium
AAGGTCCATGACAAAACCCCAATAAATACCAGTGTTACATATTGAACGATCGTCAATTGCGTATGTACAGTTCCCTGATATAGAAACCCTATCCCAAATAAAATCAATATTGTTATAGGAATGGATGCGTGTGAGCTTGTCAGCTTGTCCAGAACCGGATTTTTGAACATTTTGGCAGCGCTGTCATTTTTTGGAATTATTTCATGAATGGCCTTGTATTTCATACTAATTGGCAATTAAATGAGTTGATTGCACAAAATTAGCAGTCATAATTAAATTCACCTAATCATCAATATAATTAAACAGCAATACTTTTGGTATTTTTTTGCAAGACCTCTTCGTAGTAATTTTCATATTCGGGAATAATTTTACTCAATTCGAAGTCCGTTGCCCTTTTCAAGGCATTTTTTTTGAAAGTTGGCAAATTTTTGTCATCGAGGATTTTCAATGAATATTTTGTCATGGCCTCAATGTCTCCTTTGTCGCACAGATATCCTGAAAACCCATGAATATTAAGCTCAGGCAAACCACCAACATTTGAAGATACAACCGGCACCTCACATGCCATGGCCTCAAGAGCAGCAAGTCCAAAGCTTTCTTTTTCTGAAGGCATAATAAATAAATCAGCTACAGAAAGAACCTCTTCTACTGCTTCTAGTTTTCCAAGAAATCGAATGTCGTCACAATTGCCATATCCTCTGCACATACTTTCAATTTTTGATCTTTCAGGGCCATCTCCAACCAGCAATAATTTTACTGGAATTATTTCACGAATATTTTTGAAAACTTCCACCACATCACCGATTCGCTTGACAGGCCTGAAGTTGGAAGTGTGCACAATCAATTTTTCCCCATTGGGGCAAATTGCAGTTTTGAAATGATCCTTTTTCTGACGTTTAAATTTATTAAGATCAATAAAATTGGGGATTACTTTTATCTCCTTGGTTATTTTAAAATGATCATATGTGTCACGCTTCAAATCTTCTGAGACCGCAGTGATGCCATCAGACTGATTGATACTAAAAGCCACAACTGGTTCAAAAGAGGGGTCTTTTCCCACCAAAGTAATATCTGTTCCGTGAAGGGTAGTGATAATTGGGATATCAATATTTTGTTGTTTTAGTATTTGCTTTGCAGTAAAAGCCGCAGATGCATGAGGAATTGCATAATGAACATGCAAAATATCCAGCTTTTCATATTTAACAACATCCACCATCTTGCTGGCCAGCGCTGTCTCGTACGGAGCATGCTGAAATAAGGGATATGAAAGCATATCAACTTCATGATAAAATAAATTTTCATTAAAGAAGTCGAGGCGGGTAGGTTGAGAATAAGTTATAAAATGAACCTGATGCCCTTCCTTAGCCAGTGCGATACCTAATTCAGTTGCTACAACTCCACTACCACCAAAAGTAGGGTAACATACTATTCCTATTTTCATAAAGATTTTATTATAATTCAGTTTTGACAATGATCGTATAATTAATCAATTATACGTCCAATAATTTTCCGGTCTGGCCGAATTGACAAAATTGTTCTAATTATAATGTTTTTCAAAACTCCACATTGACTCGTACACTACATTATGGATTCTTTTACGAATGTTGTAGCCAGCAAGTTTGCTATTATTCATGTCAGGATAAATCCTATTAGATAAGAACACAAAAACAAGATTAAATGTTGGGTCTGCCCAGGTAATTGTTCCAGTAAATCCTCTGTGGCCAAAGGAATCAAAGGATGCGTATCGGGATGGAGGGTTATATCCATCTCCTTTTTCTGGTTTATCCCAGCCCAAGCCCCGTCGGCTATTGTCGAATTGTTGTGCATTAAATTTGCCCACGGTCTCTTTTTCTAAATATCGTTTGCCTCCATAAGCACCTTCTTGCAGTTGCATTTGCATAATTTTGGCAATATCATGGGAATTCCCAAAAAGACCTGCATGACCCGAAACGCCACCCTTCATGGCAGCTATCTGATCGTGAACCGTACCCCAAACTAGTACATGACGGAATTGTTTATCTCTTTCTGTAGGCGTAATTCTTTTTAATGGAAACTTGCAAAGTGGGTTGAATGTAAGTGTGCTCATTCCCATGGGCTGATAAAATATTGAATCTACATAAACATCCAGCGGTGTTGCCGATACCCGTTCTACCAAAACCTGCAAGAGGTAAAACCCAAGGTCACTATATTTATAATCGTATGGTTTGTAACTATTTCTTTTTTTTCTGAGCTTGGTTTCGATGGTCCAATGCCACAATGAGTCTTTCAAATCCTCAGCAGCAAACATGCCATAGGCAACAGTATTATTGTAATTTTTATTGGGCTGGTCATTATAATAATGAACTATCTGATCATCATCTTCGATAGTATTTCGCCAGAACGGGTAAAAAGCCCTGAGGCCTGATTGATGCGATAAAACATCATTAATCACCAGATCAGCTTTGTTAGAACCTGCTAATTCAGGTAAATATGCCCCTAATGTAGAATCGAGATTTATCATTCCTTGTTCCTGCAGTTTCATAATTGCCTGAGTAGTCGCAGCTACTTTTGTAATGGAGGCCAGGTCATATATTGTTCTGGAATCTACGGGCATGATGCTATCATAAGTATAATATCCATAACCTTTTTCCATGATCACAGAACCGTTTCTGGCTACCAGTATTTGGCAACCAGGTGTAGCACTCATTGATATGGCTTCTTTTACAATTTTGTCTATTTTTTGTAATACCCGTGAATCCATTTTTTGCATTTCGGGGGTGCTGTATGCCAATCTGTTCATTCCAGAACTTGTATTCGAAACGCCAAAGACTTTTTGCGCAGCGATTTGCTGAGTGAGTATGTTATCTTCGTATGCAAATATTTTGTTGTCAAAAGATTCAAACTCTTCCGCATCAACTTCATTTCCTAAAAAAACAATAATCACATTCGTTTGATCATTCAGCTCTTTTAAAAAATTGATTGTTGTCTGACTAAATTCTAGTAGTCTACTGGTGTGCAATCCTATAATAACATTGTCAAATTGCTTCAATTGTCCAACAAGGATGTTCAAATCATATGGATCAAATGAAACATCGGGCAGCATGTAGTGAACAAAAGGAGCATACTTTTCAAGTGTTTCCTGAAAAGTTTTTAGTTCCGTGTAACCCAGGCTCAACGAAGCGAAGTTTGTAGTTTCCAGGTTGGGGAATGGCATTATTTCATCTCCGCTCACTTGAGTTTTAATAGCTTTTTCATACACCTGATATTTTAAACTTTTTAGTTCCGGGCTATTCAATTTCTCTTCAATATGGTAGTTGGCAATGTTTATTAGTGTTGATAAGCCTACCATATACTTTAGCCTAAGCATACGTTTTACTTTTTCCTTGATTTCATTTTGTCTGAAATAGCGTGTATCCAAACCGTCCATAATCGCTGAATAAGCCATGTCAACTCCAGAAGAAATTACTATTTTATCAGCGCCGATTTTTAAGAGTTTTTTGATCGTGGCACCATCATGTTGTATCGTCTGAGCTTTTTTGATAGCATCAATATCAGCAGATAAAATTCCACCAAA
>CAZDRA010000244.1:0-3475 GCA_964507705.1 uncultured Roseivirgaceae bacterium
GGATCAATAATACCAATTACAACAGATATTGCTTTTCCAAAATAATGCGTCAACCGATTGATGGTTTTTGTGGCTGCGGTGTCCATTCCAGCTCTATGCAATTCTACAATTTCTTTGAGATGAACCTCCTTTCCAGTCAGTGAGGTATAGTATTTTTGTGTAAATGGCCCTGAAAGAATAGTCTCAACACACCCAGCTTGTCCGCAATAACATGGGCCGCCAGAATCATCCAGATGGTTATGCCCCCATTCTCCGCCAATACCATGTTTGCCTCCAATTATTTTGTCATTGACCACAACCCCTCCTCCTACTCCAGTACCCAAGATTACGCCAAATACGACTTCCGCTTTTATTCCATGTGATTTTACAGCGCCCATTTTTGCCTCAGCAAGTGCAAAACAATTGGCATCGTTGGCCATGACAATAGGAATTTTAAGAATATGTTCAAGGTCTGACTTAAATGGCTGACCATTGTAACAGGTCGTATTGGAGTTTTTAAGCTTTTGCGTTTTTGGATCCAATGTTCCGGGTGTTCCAATTCCTATTTTATCAGGAGACACACCTGCCTCCTCAGACATCGATGTTACCAGCTTAAGAATTTGATTTAAGATATGTTTATAACCTTGTTCCTGCTCAGTAGGCATCCGCTTCCTAAACAAAACCTTTGGATTTTCTGCTGAATCTAATATTACTCCTTCGATTTTTGTACCTCCTAAATCTATTCCCCAAAGCATAATTCAAAATTTAATAATTCAACTAAAAAACATTCAAAAATAAATACCCTAATATGGATACCAAACTACTATTCTTTATAAAACTTTCGTAACCCGAATTACATTGATTTTATAATTACAATTTATAACTTGAATAAAACAATAGGAATCTCTCAATTACGAAAAGTAAGCAATTGGAATATTTTGCAAATGAAAGGTAAATCTTATATTTGGATAGGGGCTGGTTATCACATGGTTTCCAAATTTAAAATTATTTTATACTTTTTCTATTCTCGATATGTTGCATGAAAAGACAAATAGGCCTGCAATCAAAGGAAGATTTACTAATAAAATTGTAGAAAACACCTTACTCACCGAAATTGCCTGGGAAGCGTGCAATCAAGTTGGTGGAATTTATACGGTATTGAGAAGCAAGGTGCCAACGATGGTAGAGAAATTTGGGGGAAATTATTGTCTGCTTGGTCCGTATGTCAATGCCAATGTATCTACAGAATTTGAAGAAATACATGAAATTGAAGGGCCCTTTTCTAAGGCCGCAGCCAAAATGCGCGAAATGGGATTTGAAGCACATTATGGCAAATGGCTGGTAACAGGCAGACCGAAAATTGTGCTTGTAAATCCAACAAGTGTCTTTGATAAATTAGGAGAAATAAAATACTTACTGTGGGAACATCACAACATTGAAGTTCCGGATGATGACTTAATCAATCAGGTAATTGCATTTGGATTTTTGACAAAAATATTCCTTGATCTTGCAAGTGGTAATAAAACTAAAAACCAAAATTTTATTGCCCATTTTCATGAATGGATGGCCGCCATTCCTATTCCGGAACTCAGGAAAGACAATCTTCCTATTTCTATTGTCTTTACAACCCATGCGACAATATTGGGCAGGTATCTTGCCATGAACGACCCTGATTTTTACAATCACCTTCCTTTTTTTGACTGGCTACAAGAATCGAAAAATTTCAATATCGAACCTCAGGTTCGTATTGAGCGGGCTGCTGCGCATGGCTCACATGTATTTACTACCGTAAGCGAAGTGACGGCAGTAGAATGTAAATATCTTCTTGGAAGAGAGCCTGATATCGTGACGCCAAACGGCATTAATATAGAGCGATTTCATTTATCACATGAATTCCAAAACCAGCATCAAAAATATAAAGACCGGATTCATCAATTTGTGATGGCTCATTTCTTTAATAGCTATACTTTTGATCTGGACAAAACACTATATTTCTTCACTTCAGGTAGGTTTGAGTTTAGGAACAAAGGATTTGGACTTACCCTGGAAGCTCTTGCTCGTCTCAATCATATGATGAAAGAGGCTAGTATTGACAAAACCGTAGTCATGTTTTTTATCACTAAGCAGCCCTATCATTCCATAAATCCAGAGGTGTTGGAAAATAGAGCTGTAATGGAAGAATTGAGGCAAACATGTCACTCGATTGAAAAGCAGGTAGGATCTCAATTGTTTTACAAAGCGGCCAGTATTACCGATAATAAATTACCACAATTAAATGATTTTGTAGATGACTACTGGCGATTGAGATTTAGACGAACCCTGCAATCCTGGAAATCGGATCGCTTACCTCCAGTCGTTACACACAATTTGGTGAACGATACGGACGATCCAATATTAATGTTTTTGCGTAGTTCCAATATGGTGAATAAACCAGACGACAAGGTAAAAATCGTATATCATCCTGACTTTATAGTCCCTGCCAACCCACTGTGGGGAATAGAATATGATCAATTTACTAGGGGCTGTAACCTTGGTGTTTTCCCAAGTTATTATGAGCCATGGGGATACACTCCTCTGGAGAGCATTGCGCGAGGTGTCCCTGCTGTCACGAGCAATCTATCTGGTTTTGGTGATTTCGTATTACAAAATGTAAATAATCCCAGAGAAAAAGGAATTATTGTAATTGATAAAGTAAACAATACATTCCATGAATCAGCCCAACAACTGGCTGAAGAAATGCTGTTTTTTGTGAAACAAAATATTCGGGAGCGAGTTGATTTGCGGAATAAAGCTGAGGGTGCATCTGTTAGTTTCGATTGGAATTTACTTATAAAATATTACTACAAAGCATACCTCTTGTCCATCCAGAGGGGAGATTAATTTATACTTTCTCTACAAAGTCAATGGGTTAAATCATTTCTGTGTGAATGAACCCTTTCAATTTTCTCTACGCCATTATGTCGTTATTTATCCAATAAACTCAAATAAACATGACATTATTTCCGGATAATAACATCTTTATATTTTGGTAATAAAATTGATAAAAGTCTTTTGGAACAAAATAATGAAGAAATGAACTTTAACAATTATACTATAAAAAGCCAGGAGGCCATCCAGAAGGCCATGGAGATCGCAAGCGGAAATCAGCAATTGTCCATAGAGACAGGGCACTTGTTGAAAGCTATACTTTTGTCCGATGAAAATGTAATATCTTTTATACTCAAAAAACTTGCAGCAAACAGATTGCAGCTTGATGAAAAGTTAGAAGAAATAATAAATACATATCCTAAAAGCTCTGGACAACAACCTCATTTGTCCAATGATACCAATCAAGTTTTGCAAAGAACTACTGGGTTTCTAAAGGAATTTGGAGACGAATTTGTAGCCATCGAGCATCTCGTCTTGGCCTTGACCGAAGGATCGGACAAGACGGCAAGTTTACTAAAAAGCCAGGGATTCAATAAAAAAGATCTTGTAGAAATCATCAAAGAATTGA
>CAZDRA010000245.1:0-3419 GCA_964507705.1 uncultured Roseivirgaceae bacterium
GAAAATGAATTATTAATTTATGCTTGCAGGTTTCATTACGATTAAATGAATAATTTCAAAGCATAACAATTAAGCTACAATTAACTGATGCAGGGCCTCGGTTCATTGTAGTCCCGAAATCCTTCGGGATTGGACTCCTACTTCTGGTAGCGGAGTTTTCTATTTGCCGTTGTGTTGTAAGACTTAGTTGAAGCCTATGGGGATTAATGATTTTTTTGCACTTGTTGGTCTTGTGACCAAGAAGCATAACCCTTTTGGGTTTCCATTATGCAAATGATGGATAATAAAAAAATAACATAGTTGAGGTCTTGCTTTCATTTTTTTGTTCTTTCAAAAAGATTAAAAAAATCCATGATTTTGCCAATTCCCATTTTATCTTGATATAAATTAGTACCCAATATAAAATTAAAAAGCATGTATAATTCAACTCTTAAGCTTCATTTACAAAAAATATCGACACCTTTAGTGTTGTTCCTGTTTGCGATATTGGTCAGTTGTCAGCCTGGTAAAAAAGACCAAAGTTCAAGTGAAGGAAATGATCTTACCAATCAATTGGCTGAAGAAGTAGATATTAATGCCATAGCAGATCATCTTATCAAGGTAAGGAAAGAGGCCGGGGTATCTAATGTTTTGGCTACTAAATATCCAAATCTTGATATTGAAAAGGCCATTCAAATTCAGATGGTCATGTTAACTAAACTGGAACAACAAGGAGAAAGTGTCGTTGGATGGAAAATGGGAGGTGGGTTAAAAAAAGATTTTAGTCCGGGCTTTGGTTTTATGCTGGCCTCCAATGAATTTCAATCAGACAGTGCTGTAAGTAGTGCATTATTTGCAGAGGGCAGTCCATTAATAGAGGCAGAAGTTGGCTTTATTTTAAAAAATGATTTACCCGGACCTACTGTAACTCATGAGGAATTAATTAATGCGATTGATGGGGTAGGGGGCTTTTGTGAATTGATATCAAATAGGACTAAAGGGAGCTCTGATGATACGAAACCAACCTTCGAGCACGTGATGGCGGACGGTCTTTCGCACGGCGGTTTTATTAGAGCAAAAAAGATTTTTAAATTAAATGAAGTAGAATTTGAAAATGAAAACGGTAGCGTAGGAATTGATGGTGAAATAATTTCTGAGGGAAATTCTAATGAGATCGATTTGATAAAATCAGTCTTGTACCTTGCAAATAAATTACCTGAGTATGGGAGATATTTACATGCCGGTGATATAATTATTACTGGATCAATAGTTAAACCTCCAGCAGCAAAGGCAGGTGATAAAATTGAAATATCTTTCTCCTCATTTGAGGACTTGAGCCTTGAGCTTGAATAGTAAATCGTGCCAGCAAGAAAACTATCAAATTCCATAACATACATCATTGCAAACAAAGCGAAGCCATCTGTAAATAAAAAGATTGCTTCGTGTCTCGCAATGACGGCATCAACTTAGTTTTCTTGCGAGCACTTATTAACAAAACATTATTTTTAAATTTCTACTCGATATGAATTTAATAAACAAAGTATCCTTAATTCTGATCATTTCATTAATTGTTGTTTTATCTGGCTGCGGAAGTAACGAGCTTGTTATATATGTTTCTCCGGATGGTAATGATGATGCAAAAGGCACAGCTTCAAAACCGATTGCCAGCTTGGCTTACGCAGCAGAATTGGCAAGAGCCAGTGCAGGGAATATTCCTATTACTATTTATCTTTCTGGTGGTTATCACTATTTGAAGGAACCTTTGAAGTTGAGCGAGATTGATGGAGGTACTGCAGAGTTTCCTGTTCAATGGAAAGCAAAACCCGGAGAAAACCCAGTAATCAGTGGTGGGATTCAAATAAAAAACTGGCAGCAGGAAAAAGGAGGATTGTGGTCAGCCATTCTTCCCAATGAAGTAGATAAGAATTTCAGGTCTTTTTACATAAATAATAAACGAGCTGTCAGAGCACGATTTCCGGATAGAGGTTTTTTGAATGTCGCCAAAGCAGGTGAAGATAACAGAACAAATTTCTTTTTTGAAAAAGGCCAGATTCCCGAAGTAGAAAATGTTAAATATCTGGAGTTGGCTTTTATGCATGACTGGTCTATAACCCGCATTGGTGTAAAATCAATTGACTGGAAACAGCGCCACCTTACGACCGTCGATTCTATCGGGGGGCGACTTCCTTTTTTTAACATCACAAATTGGGGTGAACATCCGCGTTACTTTTTAGAGAATGCTCAAGAGTTTTGTGATAGCCCAGGAGAGTGGTACTGCGATTTTGAAGAACGAAAAATCTACTATTATCCAAAGCCCAATGAAAACATGAAAAAAGCTGAAGGAGTAATTCCTTTGGCTGAAAAGCTAATTACAATTACAGGAACGTTGGAGAAAAGAGCATCATTTATCAATTTCAGCGGTATCACATTTGAACATACTAATTGGCAGATTCCAAAAAAAGGATATTGCGGAGTGCAGGCCTGCATGTATGATGATCGGGATAAAATTAGTAGAGCCTGGGTCCCTGCGGCAATCGAACTTGATCTTGCTGAAAATTGTCAATTCAATCAATGCATTATCAGGCATACCGGTGGTTCAGGTATCTGGATCAGGGAAAATTGTTTGGCGGTAGAAATTTCAAAATGTCACATTTATGATGTTGCCGGTAATGGCATAAATATTGGTGAGGGTAGAGATCGGTTGGTCAATGGTAAGTCATGGTGGCAATCAGTTCCGGAGCAAGTTTCCAAGGGCAACAAAATAAGTCATTCTTTAATAGAAGATTGCGGCAAGCAATTTTATGGTGCCGTTGGGGTTTGGGGAGGTTTGATTGCAAATACGGTAATTGAGAACAACGAAATTAGAAATTTGCCCTACACGGGCATATCTATTGGCTGGATGTGGAATCCTAGCACTACACCTTGTCGGGAGAATACGATTAATGCAAATCATATCCATCATATCATGAATAAGCTGAGTGATGGCGGTGGAATTTATTGTCTTGGTTTGCAGCCAAAAAGCCGGATTTCAAATAATCTTATTCATGATGTCACCGTCAATGCAGGGAAGGCTGAGAGTAATGGAATGTTTTTGGATGAGGGTATAACGGATTTAATTGTAGAAAACAATATCGTATATAATATTGCCCGCTCGCCATTGAGGTTTCATAAAGCTTTTCATAATACGGTGCGAAATAATGTTTTCGTCTGTGGAGATGATATTCCTCCAATAATGTATAATCGAACGAAGGAAGAGGATATCATTAAAATTGATAATGTAGTTTTAAGCCAGTCTTCAGTCATTGACTTGAAAGTTTTAGACGAAATTATTGAAAAGCGAAAAGTAGATATTGGGCCGCGATTGGATTAATGAGAGGGTTTCTCCGCCCCTGTTGGTCTTTTGACCAATGGGAATATAGCTCAAAGTTGGATATAACCCT
>CAZDRA010000246.1:0-3403 GCA_964507705.1 uncultured Roseivirgaceae bacterium
AATGAAAAACTCAAAGAGATTGGATTTGGTGAAGAATCGCTTGGTCACAATGCCATAGTTTCCGGTTTTCAGGGACAACGGCAATGGACAGACCAGTTGCCAAATGGTGATTTTTCAGAAGCCATTTTAAATAGCTCCTTTGACTGGAATGGCCTCAGACAAGCGTTTATGGTTGCTACTGAAAATGATAGCCTCAATGGAGCGAGCATGCTTTTTGGTCATCTATTAAATAATTGTGCACAAATATTTTCTGACGTAAGAACTTACTGGAGTCCCGATGCAGTTGAGCGCGTTACCGGCTGGAAACCAACTGATATGGCAAAGGATGGATTTATTCATTTGATCAATTCCGGATCGTCAGCATTGGATGGAACGGGAGATCAAACTGAAAATAATAATCCTGCAATGAAACCCTATTGGGAAATATCTGAGGAGGAAAAGCAAAATTGTCTTGATAATACCCAGTGGCCTCCTGCCATGTACGAGTATTTTAGGGGTGGAGGTTTTTCTTCTCAATTTAAAACTAAAGGAGGGATGCCTGTGACAATGTGTAGGATTAACTTGGTAAAAGGAGTGGGGCCCGTAATGCAAATCGCTGAAGGGTGGACAGTAGAATTACCTGGAGAAGTACATAAGGTATTGGATGAAAGAACAAATCCTACCTGGCCAACGACATGGTTTGTACCCAGAACGAATGGGGTAGGCCCATTTAAGGATGTTTATGCTGTAATGGCAAATTGGGGAGCAAATCATGGCGCATTTAGCTATGGACATTATGGTGCTGATTTAATCACACTTTGTTCCATGCTACGCATTCCCGTAAATATGCACAATGTGGATGAAGATAAAATATTCAGACCAAGTGCGTGGAATATGCTGGGTATGGATGGTGAAGGTGCTGATTTCAGAGCGTGCCAAAATTTTGGGCCTTTGTATGGGAAAAATTAACCCTGCTATCTCGTCTTGCCGGACCTGCCTTTGCCGGCAGGCGGGTTTATTCCGGCATCTGCCTGAGGTTCGTAGATCTCTCTCAATAGCATTCCTTCAAAACCCCAGAGAATAAAAAATTTTACGCTTACAGGGGTTTAATGCCCCGAGGTTGTTTACTTTTTTTATAAAGAAAAAACCTTCATTTTAGATTTCAAATAACTCAAAAACCTGCCATGGAAAAATACATCATTTCTTTAGACTCCGGAACAACCTCCAATCGTGCCGTGGTGTTTGACAAAGGGCTGAACATTAAAGGAATCGCCCAACAAGAATTTCAACAGATATATCCTGTTCCCGGATGGGTAGAGCATGACGCCAACGAAATCTGGGAGACACAATTTAAAGTATTTCGAGATGTAATGGAGCAGAATAAACTTTCTGCGGACGACATTGCAGCAATAGGAATTACCAACCAACGTGAGACTACCATTATTTGGGATAGAAAATCCGGAAAGCCGGTATCCAATGCAATCGTTTGGCAAGACAGAAGAACTGCGGAATATTGTGAACAACTGAAAAAGAATGGACATTTTGACCAAATAAGAAAAAAAACAGGTCTGGTGATTGACGCCTATTTTTCAGGAACAAAAATCAAATGGATTCTTGATAACGTCGAAGGAGTAAGAGGAAGGGCTGAAAAAGGAGAGCTTGCTTTTGGGACTGTCGAAACCTGGTTGGTGTGGAATCTTACTAAAGGCAAGTTACACATCAGTGATGTTTCTAATGCCAGTCGCACGATGCTTTTCAATATCAACACCTTAGCCTGGGATGATGAATTGTTGAATCTTATGGATATTCCCAAGAGTTTGTTGCCTGCGGTGGTAGACTCGTCAGAGATATATGGCGAAGTTCATCCGGATATTATAGCTGGGAATATTCCTATTTCAGGAATGGCCGGAGATCAGCAAGCATCACTATTTGGTCAGCTTTGCACTGAAAAAGGAATGGTGAAAAATACCTATGGCACAGGTTGTTTTGTGATGATGAATACCGGAAATAAGCCGGAGTTAACATCAGAAAAATTATTGGCGACTATAGCCTGGAAAATTGGCGATAATGTGCAATATGCCACCGAAGGAAGTGTTTTTATAGCCGGGGCATTAGTTCAATGGCTTAGGGACAATCTCAAAATTATATCAAATGCCCAGGAAATAGAATCCCTCGCTTTGGAGGTGGAAGATAATGGGGGAGTAGTCATTGTTCCTGCTTTTGCCGGCCTCGGTGCCCCACACTGGGATCAGTTTGCTCGGGGTAGCATGTTCGGAATCACCAGGGCAACAACGACTTCGCACATCGCAAGGGCCACGCTCGAAGCCATAGCACTTCAGGTTAAGGATGCAGTGGATGCGATGGTTGATGCTTCGGGATTAAAAATGAAACATTTGAAAGTGGATGGCGGGGCTTCTGTAAATAATTTATTGATGCAAATCCAGTCTGATCTATTGGGGATTGAGGTTGTTAGGCCGGTTGTCACCGAAACTACAGCACTTGGAGCAGCACTGCTGGCGGGTCTTGCTGTTGGGTTTTGGAAGGATATGGATGAAATAAAAAGTCTGTGGAAAGTAGATAAAACTTTTAGTCCTGACTTATCCAAAAATCAAGATGAGCTCATTAAAAACTGGGCAAAAGCAATTGACAGATCAAAGAACTGGATAGATAACTAAAGGACAGGAATGAGCCTGCACATTGGAGGTGAGGAATAAGAAACAAGAAAAAATGTGCCCATTTATTCAAGTGGATTCTGAAAACTAAACAACATAGTCATGGAAAGAAATAAAATGCTTAAGCAGCTCAATGAGGTGAAAGTGTGGGATGTCATTGTGATCGGTGGTGGAGCGAGCGGTTTGGGAGCAGCTGTAGATGCGGCATCCCGTGGTTTTAAAACCCTATTGTTAGAGCAGCATGATTTTGCAAAAGGTACTTCGAGTAGAAGTACAAAATTGGTTCACGGAGGCGTCAGGTATTTGCAGCAGGGAGACATTTCGTTAGTTTTGGAGGCGCTGAGGGAAAGAGGCCTTATGCTACAAAATGCTCCTCATCTGGTAAGAAATTTGTCATTTATTATTCCAAACTACGAATGGTGGGGAGGGCCATTTTATACCATAGGTTTGAAAATGTATGATATGATGGCCGGAAAGCTGGGCTTGGGACCATCAAAGAGTTTGTCACTTGATGAGACCGTTTCATCCATTCCGACTTTAGTAGAGGATGGTTTAAAAGGGGGAGTGGTATATCAGGATGGACAGTTTGATGATGCGCGAATGGCCATTAGTCTTGCTATGACATGTGCCGATTATAATGGGACAGTTTTAAATTATGTTGAAGTTACCAATTTGCTCAAAGATGATGAAGATATCATCAATGGTGTGGTAGTGAGAGATATTGAAAAAGACCAGGAATATAAATTGAAAGC
>CAZDRA010000247.1:0-1707 GCA_964507705.1 uncultured Roseivirgaceae bacterium
TCAAAGCGATTTTCATCTATTTTATTGGACTATTTAGAATACAAGAACGAACTTCAATCTCATTGCGCGTACCCACCAAATATTGAAAGCTTTGCGCAGGCGATTTCCAATAGAAATTTTGATGATAGCAAAAGAGAGGTATTGGTTAATGTATTAAATCGCCAATATTCAAATTGTGATGCTCATGATCAGGTATCGCAAAACATTGAATCGCTCAGCCAACAAAATACCTTTACAATTACCACCGGACACCAATTGAATATTTTTACCGGGCCGCTGTATTTTATTTATAAGATCGTGTCAGCAATAAATATGGCTAAAATATTAAATGAAAAATATCCTGCTAATAAATTCGTGCCTGTTTATTGGATGGCTTCTGAAGATCATGATTTTGAGGAGATCAATAATTTCAAACTATTTGGAAAGACAATTACCTGGGAATCGGAGCAAAAAGGTCCTGTGGGAAAGTTTGAAACCAAGTCGATAAAAGGCCTTTTGGATGAAATACGTGAAATGCCAGATTTTTTTAAGAAGGCTTATCTGGAAAGAAACAATCTATCTGATGCTACCAGATATTTTGTAAACCATTTATTTGGAAAATACGGGTTAGTAATTCTTGATGCTGATGATAAGGAATTGAAAAGCGAATTGAGGCCAATTATGAAGGACGATATTTTCAGCAACAATGCACATAAATTGGTGCAATCATGTACTGGAGATTTGGAGCAGCAAGGTTATAAAAGTCAGATTTATCCCAGGCCAATCAATTTCTTTTATATGGCTGATGGCGTGCGCGAAAGAATAGAAAATATTGATGATACTTTCAATGTTTTAAATACATCTATTTCATTTTCAAAGCAAGAACTGGAAGCCCTCATTGAGCAGCATCCGGAAAAGCTAAGTCCAAATGTTGTGCTGCGTCCAGTATATCAGGAAGTGATTTTGCCCAACCTGGCATATATTGGAGGCCCGGCGGAAGTGGCATACTGGCTTCAGCTAAAAGATGTATTTGATCACTATTCTATTCCGTTTCCTGTTCTTTTTCCACGGCTATTTGTTATGATTATTTCCAGGGCAATTAATAAAAAAATAATCAAGCTTGGGTTGGGTGTAGAAGAGGTTTTCAAAGATTTTGCCACATTAAAAGAGATGGTTTTGTTTAAAGATACTGAGCCAAAGTATGACCTGTCTGATCAGCTTAGTGAAATAGAAAATGCTTTTGAATCAATCAAATTTAAAGTTCAGGAGCTGGACAAATCTCTTGAAGGATTTGCAATGAGTGAATTTAAAAAGGCAGAAAAAGGAGTGATTAACATCCAAAAAAGATTGAAAAATGCCGAAGAACAAAAGCAGTCAGTAGCCATCAACCAGCTAAAAAGTATTTTGGATAAATTGTTTCCGAATGGGAATCCGCAAGAGCGGGAAGATAATTTTTTGAATTTCTATATCAATAACCCAGGGTTAATTGATGAATTAATAAATCAGCTAAATCCTTTTGAATTGAAATACAATATTCTGACAGAGGATGCTTAAGCTTGACATTAGAAAGATATTTCTACAAAAGAGAAGAAGCCTTTCAAAATCGGTAGTAATAGAATTAAATAAAAAAATTGAGCAATTATTTAGTAAATTCTTAACAGAAGAAATTAAAACAGTACACATTTATTTGCCAATTCGCTCCAAAAATGAAATTGATACCTGGCCGAT
>CAZDRA010000247.1:1807-3383 GCA_964507705.1 uncultured Roseivirgaceae bacterium
ATTTCTATGGTCCACATTTCGGGTTGTTTGTTTGGTGCAAACGCATCAAAATAGCATAAATCAAATTTATCTTCTACCTGATAATCCTGAATGGAGACTTGTAATTTTTGGATCATCATGGATTCAGAAATTTTTGTCCATTCGCCCCATGAAGCCTCATGAATATTTGAAAATAGCGATTTGGCTAAAGGATGGCTGAGGAGTTCTGCGTAATTAAGTTGTAATATTTCTTTCTCGTTGAGTGGGTACAGCTCAAGGCTTTCATATTTTATTGTGATGTCGAGGTTTTTGGCATTAGTCGCACTTAACAGCGCATTGAGTCCTGTACCAAAGCCGACTTCAAAAATTTTTATTTCGCCAACCTTTTCTTTAGCAATTAAATGCCGGAGCCCCTGCTCGATAAATACATAATTGGATTCTTGAATGGCCCCATGGACGGAATGATAGGTTTCATCTAATGCAGGAATATAGATGGTATGCGAGCCATCCTCTGTTATGAGGAATTGTTTTTTTGTCATTCTTTTTTAATGAGCACCACGGCGTAGGCAGAAACTCCTGCCTCTGTACCTACAAATCCTAAACGCTCAGTAGTTGTTGCTTTAATAGAAATATCTTCCGCATCAATATTCATCACTTTGGCAAGGGTAGCTTGCATTGCTGGGATGTGCGGATTAATCTTTGGTCTTTGCAGGCAAATGGTCGAATCGATATTTTCTACAACCCATCCGTTCCGACCAATGATGTTCATTGTTTCGTCGAGCAATATTTTGCTATCGATCCCCTTAAATTTTGGATCGGTATCGGAAAAATGAAATCCTATATCCCGCATATTGGCAGCTCCAAGCAGGGCGTCGCAAATCACATGAATAAGCACATCGGCATCAGAATGGCCAACAGCACCTTTCTCATGTTCGATCTTTATTCCTCCCAGCCAAAACTCTTTTCCTTCTTTTAGCCGGTGTACATCGTACCCAAATCCAACTCTGATTTTCATATAATTAATTGTAAAAATAGTTTATAATATTGTTATGCAATTTATAGAGGCTTGGCAAGCCTCAACATTAAAATATTTTATAAACACCCTCAAAACCCATGAAACAGTTGAGCTATTTCTATTTTTTCTTTTTAGGTAATGTTCTGAATATAAAATCCCAAAGTGGAGATGAAACGCCAAATGCAGCATCCGGATCTTTGTAATGGTGAATGCTGTGATTAATCCACAATACTTTAAAACTATTTTTGGGAGGCTTAAAAGCATGAACAGTAAAATGCACACCTAAATAACTAGCATATCCAAATAAAAATCCCGGTGTAAATCCATATGATAAATCACCCATCAGCAAATTGAAAAGATATAAAAACAAAAATGAAATGGCTATAATCGCCAATGGAGGCATGGCCAACCTTGATTTATCCTTTGGATATTCATGGTGTAATCCATGCATATTGTACTGAATCCAACCTTTTATTTTATTGGTGGGTACCATGTGATATAAATATCTGTGCATGATATATTCGAATAAGGTCCATGACAAAACCCCAATAAATACCAGTGTTACATATTGAACGATCGTCA
>CAZDRA010000248.1:0-3348 GCA_964507705.1 uncultured Roseivirgaceae bacterium
TTCGATTGGGCAATTCAAACAAGAAAGGTATAATCGCTGGAGTAAATGATGATTTCGTTCAAATTGTTGCCGTGCATTAGTTTTAAAGTTTACAAAGGTTTAAAAAAGCATTGCAAAAGTTGAAAGAAAAGGAATACGTGTAGTTGGAGTAGACTGTATTTTATGTCTCCTGTCAATTACCCCTACTCAAGTAATACACTTGAGAAAGAGAGTTCTAATGCCTTTCTGGAATTAATTGTTACTGATTCGGTATTTTAAACAATGTTACTGAAACGCTTAGTATGAACGTTTTTGCCTATACCATTTTTATGGGAATGGTGGAAGAGTAGCTCTGTAGGAGATATAAATAATAATGGCTCGGTTGATATTTATTTAATCTGTATAATTCATTGAGGATTTTGGAACGCCCGCCCGGCAAGGCAGGGAGGCATAATAAATTATGACGAGTAGCAAAATTTGAGGATAGCTTTCCCGCCATAGCGAGATGTCTGGATGATAGTCAATAGGAATGCGTAATAGATTACTCAGGTTAAAGTGTAATGAATTTTCATTCTCTGATTTATTAGTAATATTTGCATAAATTTAATTTCAAATGAAAACAGTATATACCAATACTAATTTTTCACGAAGAAAATTTATTTTATCCGTGGGGCACTCTCAGCTATGGATATGAGTGTAATAAATATTGTTTCGACCCGCGACTTTAATCAAAAGGATATAAAAAATACTATTGCAAATACCTATTTTGAACTTGAGTGAGCGTTTGATAAGACCTTTTGGTTTCAAAGGTGGCTTGCTCATAGAAGTTTGGCAAACCGTAGTGATGTTTCAATCTTCCCTTCAGACTATCTTAATTACTGACTGTTGGGATACTTTTAAATTAGAATTATCAATAGACAAAATTTCTAATAAGCTATTCAATATTTTTGATTGGCCGATTAATTGAATGAAAAGAATTTATGAATATATTTTCTTATTTAACCGATATCTATTTTCAACCCGGGGCTGTTTCTTTAACCAAAGATATACTTCAGCAACACAACATATCAAAACCATTAATTTTAACTGACAAGTTATTGGTACAGTTGAAATATGTAGAGAAACTTTCAATTGAGAACCCCATCATTTTTGATGATACTGAAACAAACCCGTCTGAGGATAGTGCGATTAAAGCATTAGGAGTTTACCAGGAAAACCATTGCGATGGAATAGTGGCGCTTGGTGGTGGCTCACCTATAGATCTTGCAAAGTGTGTGGCGATTTTAGTCCACCATCCTCAACCCATCGATCAATATGCTATCATTAATAATGGTGTTCAAAAGATTACGAATGATGTTCCCCCTATCATTGCGATCCCTACTACTTCGGGAAGCGGTAGTGAGGTAGGACGGGCAGCGCTACTGACATTTGCCGATGAGCGCAAATTAGGTTTTTTGAGTAAGAAGCTGTTGCCTGTTGCTGCAGTTTTGGATCCCGAACTAACGTTATCTCTTCCTCCATTTTTAACTGCGGCTACTGGCATGGATGCAATTAGTCATTGTGTTGAAACATTTTTAAGCAATAAATATAACCCAATAGCTGATGCACTATCATTAGATGGGTTTGAAAGAGGAATTCGAAATATAAAAAAAGTAATGAGCCAACCTGAGGATATAAATGCCAGAAGTGAAATGATGTTGTGTTCTTTAATGGGAGGATTAAGTTTTCAAAAGAGCTTGGGAGCCGTCCATAGCCTAAGTCATCCACTTGGTGGTATAAAATCTAAATCATTGCACCATGGTATGCTGAATGCAATATTTTTACCTGCAGTTATGAAGTATAATCTTGAAGCGACACCTGACAAATCAGATAAACTGGCATCTAAAATGAACTTAAGAAGTCGTAAAGAATTACCAGATGCTTTCTATCAATTAAACAAAGACCTGAAATTACCTACGAGCCTTTCTGAAGTGGGTGTAAGCATGGAAGATTTAGAGCCACTCTATGAAAAAGCGTTAAACGATCATTGCAGCCTTACTAACCCAAGGTTATTAAACTTAGAGGACATCAAAAAATTATTTATCGAATCACTATAACATAAAAAAGAAACACCATGAATTTAACACCAGCACAATTAGATACCTATCAAAAAGATGGCTACCTGACTATTGAAAATGTTTTCACATCGGATGAGATGGATAAAGCTATTCAAGAAGCTCGTCAATGGCAGGAAGAATTTTTAGCTAATATATCTGATGAGGACAAAAAATGGTATCGGGATGGAGCTACAGCCATTCAAAATCAAGTCAGAAAACTTGACAATCCTGTTAGCCAAAGACCATATTTTAGAGAATTGGCACTATCTCCAAGATTAATAACAATGGTAGAGCAACTTATTGGTAAAGACATTGTAGCATTTTTCAGTCAGGTATTTTTTAAGCCTCCGCAAGGTGGTGGGCCAAAGCCGACACATCAGGATAATTTCTATTTCGGTCCTGATAATGAAAAAAACATCATTACTGCATGGATAGCATTTGATGACGCAAAAGTAGAAAACGGCTGCTTATATTATGGCAAGGGGTCGAACCATGGTGAACTCTTTAATCACTTTGCTCCTGAAAACGAGCCTTTCAATTATCAAATACCTGATTCCAAAAAAGTTTCTATGACTCCTGCCCCAGTCCAAAAAGGAGGTATCAACTTTCATCATGGTAAAACAATACATGAATCTTCCAACAACACTTCTGATTTATGGAGAAGAGCTATGGCAATTCATTTTATGCAAAAAGATGTGAAATTAATAAATCCCATATTTGAATTTGATCCTATTCATTTCGTTGAAGCTTTTTGATATCAAGACTATTAACTGACAACCGGGGAATATTAGAAGGCTTACATTTCCATTTGGGGCACTGGGTGATCGTAGCTTAAAATAATGCGAATTACCCAGTTCACAAGCATTAAATTATTTATAGTATAAATATTATGAATAAAGATCAATTATATTTTTCCAGAAAGGTAAGTGGATTTGAAATTCTGTTTTTTTTTGATATTTGGTTTTTTGCTCCTGTCGAACTGTAATACTCTGAATAAGTCAGCTGACACTATATTGTTCAATGGAAAGATTATTACTGTTGATCATAGTTTTTCTATTTAAAGAGGCAATGGCAGTAAAAGACGAAAAAATCCTGGCAGTTGGCAGTAATGATAAAATTCAGATCTCTAAGTCATATTGCTGATTGTCAACAAGTTACACAACAGCATTCGTAAAATGATACTGCCATCAAAATCAATACAAACAATGTAATACTGCTTTTTAACGAATCTTATGTACTTGATAATCAACATTAAACATAACAACAAGATTCG
>CAZDRA010000249.1:0-3302 GCA_964507705.1 uncultured Roseivirgaceae bacterium
AATATTTTGTAGTTGATGCCATCATATCCATATGACTTTCTTGAATGAATTGATATTGATTTTTGAGCGTTGCCCCTGCTATAATTACCAAATATCTTTATGCCCGCATCTATTTGAAATGCAAGTGAACCATCAGGTTCATACATAGCAATGTTGGCCGGGCGTTCCCAATCTTGCCAAAAATTAGCTCCTTTATAAGGAAATTTCGCTGATGCATTTTTCCCTTTTACATAAATACCAAAGTCCTCGTCCCAAAGATTTTCAGGGTTGGTATTTATTGCAACTATCGGCAGATCATGCAACACATTTATTATATAATTGTTAGTGCTGATTTTCCCGGGAAGATAGTTTGACTTTAGCACTCTGGCTCTTATGGTGGTAGATTGCAGCAGCTCTATGGGTTTTAGGTATAATGAATCATCTTTATTTGGCTCACTACCATCTATGGTATAAAATATACTATCTGTAGGATTGCTACCGGTCAAAGAAACGCTCAAATTACTTTGATAAATACCTCCAATATTGGAAAACTGTACTTCTTCGAGCAGTACAGCCGAATAGCCTTTTGAGGTATTGGAAAGACCCGGAGTTGGAATATCAAAAAATACCCATACCGAACTTCCATCTGGTTTCCTGCCTTTAGAGATATCAGAAGCGATATTGGAAGTAAATATTGAATCTAATTGATCTCCTGTAGGAGTACTCAGAATAATATTTTCCCCTTTAGAAGAAATTTTAAAATTGGTATGCAATCCTACAGGCCTAAAGTTTATAAATGGAGACAGGCTGACTTCATAAGTTTGCTTTATTACTTTACCCAAAGAAAAAATAGGAATTGCGGTCATATCTGATGAAGACATATTGAAATTGTGTACCTGGACCGCAAGGATGTTTTCTCCTTCAACAAGGTAATTATTTACCAATTCAAGCAAAAAATCGTTAGGCTGACCTCCCTGGTATAACTTCGCCTCATGATCAAAATCATCTGCTTTTTGATCGAAAGCAGGTGGTGTACCTACATTCCCAATATTTGATCTGGCGATTTCCGTTCCATTGAGGTATGCCACAAATGCATCATCGAAATCGATATGAAGATATGCTTGCTCAATTTCATCTTTATTAGTTATTGAAAAGGATTTTCTGATAAATATTGAAATAGCAGGTGCGATAATGGTAGAATCATCATCATCTCCATAACCAAAACCACTTTTTCCTGTTAGCCAACTATTATCATCAAACCCTGCGCTTTTCCATGTTTCGCCTAATTCCGCATTTGGGACCATATAATTCCACTCATCGCCAATATCTATGATAGTTTCCCAGAAAAGGCTTGGCTCTTTCAAATCGAGACCTGAAGCATGAACCAGCAAATGCCCTTGAGATGGTAAAGTAACAGAAGGAAAGGTCCATTTCAGAGGCAAACTATCTACATCGGAAAGCCCATAATTTTGCAAATTAATTGTAGAGGAACCATTATTGTAAATTTCAATCCAATCGGGAGTATCACCGGTATGATCATACAATGTGTTTATATTCGAGGACTGGACTTCATTTATTTTTAAATTCTGAGATTGGGAAACATTACTATAAAACCAAACCAATAAAATTAAAAAAATACTTTTTTTCAGCTTATAATAAATCAACTTCACAACGATGAAAATTAAAAACAATAAAAAAAATTAGAAATTTTTAAAAACGGATTCAGGTATAGATAGTGGAACATCAATATTTGAAATCTTTCTTTTTCCTCTAATACTTGCCAGTAATATAGTATTGTATTTTTCATACCCTTCCCAGGATGTAATAAAATTTGGCTCCGCCAAATTGCTATCTCTGTAAAACGCCCATTGTTTAATGAGATTGTCTTTTTTATCTACCCAAACATGATATTTATTTTGTGGAGTATTCCCTACATTTTCAAAGTTGAGTCGCAGTACATCAGATGCAATACCTCCATCAGTTGTATCTTTTCCAACATAAGTTAGCGAAACCCCAGAGTCTTTTAATTTGAATGGCATAAACAGCCAATAGCCATCATTTATCCATATACCCTTTCCTTTCTTTAAAAAATTTGATAGTGTGTCAGTATTTGTAATTTCCTGTCCACTGGAATACACTTTTCCCAAATTATTAAAAATATTAACTAATATTATGGTGCTGTCTGCATTATGCATTTGTATTCTTACATCACCTTTTTGTTTGTCCCACCAAAGCGTTCTTGACCCAAAAAAATTCCATTTAAAGTACCGTGCATCATCCCAGCTTTTTCTTCCTCCCATTGCCTTCATTACTCTGTCGGCAATTTCGATCGCCTTGCTATCAGAACCATATTCATTAAATTCTTCGGCAGCCGGATTTTCATTAGCCAAGTCCCTTACATCACTTACTTTTTCTTTTCCTTTTTTACTTTCACATTGGAATAACATGCCAAGTGCGATTAAAAACACAATAATATTTTTTGACATTTTTTTTATTGTTAAGCAATGGTCAATTATCTCCTTTGAAGATTTTTATAAATTGATTTTCGTAAGACGCAAAAAAATAGACTTGATATATTTGGATAATGAGTGATTTTTTGAAGAAAACTAGTTGTGCATTTTTCTTATTGTACTAAATTTAAACCTGTCTTCCTTGTAAGCCTGAATGGCTTTACTAAGGTTTTTAAATGCCAAACCCATATGAGCATCAACTGTCTTATGGGAGATATTTAACAATTCTGCAACATCTTTATATTTAAGACCATCTTCCTTAATAAGCCTGTAGATCATTCTTCTTTTAGGCGGCAAATTACTGACGGTTTCTTTTACAACCTGAAAAAATTCATTAGAAATTAGTTCATTTTCAGGATTCCTGGTCACCTTTATAATATAATCATCTTCACTCTCAATAGATTCAATAGCAATGTGTCTCTTATTTTTTTCTAAATATCTCAAACATTCGTTTTTGACAGTTATAAACAAATAACCCTCAATGTTATCGACATTCATTATTTTTTGGCGATTTTTAAAAATTTTGATGAGCACTTCTGAAACCACATCTTCTGCAAAATGGTGCTGCTTGACATAGAAAATAGCAATCTTAATAAATTTGGGATAATATATGTCGAAAAATTCATTGTAAGCAGATCTGCTTTCCTCCTCAACAATTTTTCTGAATAAACTTGCAGTAGTATGTTTATTGATATGCATAATTAAATTGAAACGAGAAATAAATGTAATGGAATATTTCAAACATTTCAATAATGCCGGTAATATTTCTTTATGAATATTTGATTATTGCCTCGATAGCGACAAAGTTCTGAT
>CAZDRA010000250.1:0-3285 GCA_964507705.1 uncultured Roseivirgaceae bacterium
CTTGATATATTGAAATAGTCTCTGGGATTTGGAATGTTTTGCATATAGTGAGATTTCTGCTTAATAGCAGACAGATGCCCTGCCGTAGCGGACAGGCGGAAAACAGGTTCGGCAAGACTGAGTTCGATAGCCCCCGGATTTATTCCGGGGCCTGTCTGCAAATATCAGATAATAAAATATCCTGAACCAAATTAGCAAAAAGCAAGAACCTGATCTATTAGGGTATTTTGTTGGGTTTAAGTGGATTTTGCTGTTGTGGGATACGAATCTCAAACAGATACTGAATAAAGTCCGGTTTGTCAAGGTAGCAGACAGATGCCGGAATAAATCCGGCAAGACGAGATAGCTGAGGATTTGGCAATTATGCGCTCGACAATCCTCGTACCTGCCTGCCCTGAACCTGCCTACTGCAAGCAGGTTTTTATTTCAGGGTTGCGGGGTCTATTTGCTTGTCTCCATAAATCTAAAACACACCTACCAAACCAGCAAAAGTAAAAGCTTTGTATTTTAGGGTCTTTTTTTAAATCCTCATTTCAAAAACCGTCTCTTTGCCGGGGACAGAGCGGGCGATGAGTTGTCCGCCATGCAATTTCATAATCTGCCGTGAAAGACTAAGTCCAATGCCCGAACCATTTTCTTTGGTGGTAAAAAACGGCATAAATATCTGATCAAGATTTTCATGTGAAATACCGGGACCATTATCTATAAATTTTATGCTGATATTTTCCTTTTCCGCACCGGAAATAAGAATGCAAAGTTTCTTATTAGAAATCTGGCTAAGTGCGTCTGCCGCATTATTTAACAAATTAATGACAACCTGGGTAAGTATTTTTTGGTCGCCAAGAAATGAACTACCATCAAAATCATTTTGGATATCAACATCAATCCCATCCTTCTCAGCTCTTTCCTTAAATAACAATGCTACAGATTCTATCCAGTCTTTGATCACAATTATAGCGAAAACCGGTTTAGGGATTTTAGTCAATTTCCTATAGTTATCTACAAAGTGCATCAATCCTTTGCTGCGTTCATTAATCACATCAAGACCTTGATTTATATTTTTCATTTCCCTGGAAGTAATGGCATTTCCCTGGTTAAAATATTTCAACATGGTATCACTGATGGATGAAATAGGAGCTATGGAATTCATGATCTCATGCGTTAAAATACGGATTAACTTTTGCCAGGTTTCCATTTCTTTTTCATCGAGTTCTGTCTTGATATCACTCAGGGAATAGAGCTTGTAAATTTTATTGCTGAATTTCAACTCGACCATCCTGATCAGCACAAAATGAAATTCATCATTTATCAGGATTTTAATAGTTTTTGATTGGTTGGACCCAAGTAAAGTAATGGCATCGTAAAAATTCTCATTGATCTGTTTTAGGCGCTGGATATTTACTATAAATCTTGTATTTAACAATTTTAACGCAGCGTCATTTACAATTTCTATATACCCCTTTTCATCTACAGCCATTAAGCCGGAGGTGGAATATTTCATGAATTCTACAAAAAGACGCTCCCGATGTTCATGTTTTATTTTTATGTCAGAAATCAAATCATTTACCTTGTTAAAACTCTTATTAAGGCCTTGCAGCGATTTTGCATAGACATTTTCAGGAAAGTGCAGGGTACTGTCTTCATTTCTAACGGCGTCAAAAAAGAAGGTTAGCTTACGGTTTATACTGTTGAAATATTGGATGATATTTACAGTGACAATGATTATGACAACGATGCACAATACAAATAGCACCCATCGATTTTGTATAAAAAATAATGTAGCACCCACAGCAAATACAAGTAGAAAGAATACCCTTGACAGTATTGCGATATTCAAATATTTAGAGCCCATATCGCTTTATTTTATTGTACAAGGTTTGTCGGGTGATGCCCAATTTTTCAGATACCTGGCTCAGGTTGCCATTGTATTTATCTATCGCATCTTCAATCATGATTTTTTCCATATCTGTAATGGTATGGAAGTCCTCATTAATCTTCGTACCCACATTCCTCAATGAAAAATCATCTGGTTTCAACACTTCTTCTTCAGATAGAATTACCGCTTTTTCTATGGTATGTTCCAACTCTCTGACATTTCCAGGCCATGGATATTTCATCAGTTTCTTTATGGCCTGACTGCTCAATCTCAATCCAGTCTTTTTATACTTTTTCTTATAAATATTTAAAAAGAAAGACGCCAGAAGCTCGATGTCTTCACCCCGTTCACGAAGTGGAGGGATTTCAATTTTTATGGTATTTAACCGATAAAGCAGATCTCTCCTGAATCTTTGTTCTGCGACTTCCTGCTCAATGTGACTATTGGTGGCACTGATCAATCTAATGTCAATAGAAATTGGTTTGTTCGATCCAACAGGAACGACAACTCTATTTTGCAAAACATTCAATAGCTTTGCCTGAAGGGTGAGAGGAATATTACCAATTTCATCCAGGAATAAGGTCCCTTTATTTGCCAATTGGAATTTACCAATTCGATCTTCGCGAGCGTCAGTAAAGGAGCCTTTTTTATGACCAAACAATTCACTTTCAAAAAGGGTATCAGATAAGGCCCCCATATCTACAGTAACCAGAAGTTCATTTTCCCGATCAGAATTATTGTGAATTTCCCGGGCAATTAATTCTTTGCCAGTACCGTTTTCACCAGTGATCAGTACATTGGCGTCTGTTTTGGCTACTTTCTTTACCATTTGCATCACCTTCAGTATTTGCGGAGATGAGCCAATAAATATTTTACTTTCTTTGTGTAAGGCTTTTTTAAGAGATGATTCCCGATTTTGAAGCTCTGCGATTTTTAGATTTGAGTATCTAAGTTTCAATGCGGCATTTATCGTAGCCAATAACTTTTCATTTTCCCATGGCTTTAATACAAAATCAGATGCGCCCTTCTTTAATGCTTTAACTGCCAGCTCTACATCTCCATAAGCCGTGATCAGGATCACTTCTGTATTTGATGAGATTTTTTTGATCTCGCTCAGCCAATACAATCCTTCATTTCCTGAATTAACCCCAGCCGAAAAATTCATATCAAGTAACACAACATCAAAATCTTCCCTGCGAAACTTTGAGGCTATTTGATCTGGCCTTGAAATGGTGACTACCTTTTTAAACTCAAAATCCAATAACATACTTAGTGCCTTTAGAGCGCTTTCATTGTCATCAACGATAAGTATGCTTCCTGTTTTCATTTATCAAGATTCAAGAGTTAAACTTAATGGTAAAAGTAAGTTATCAATTTTCAGAATTCCCAGACTTGTTCTGGGATCTGTT
>CAZDRA010000251.1:0-3267 GCA_964507705.1 uncultured Roseivirgaceae bacterium
TTCGATTGGGCAATTCAAACAAGAAAGGTATAATCGCTGGAGTAAATGATGATTTTATAAAGTTGATGAGCACTCAATAATTGTAAAGATTCTTCCCTGTAGTGCATATGAAAAAAATAGTTAATTAAATGTTGGAGTAAGGAAAGAAAATTCTGTGCGATGGTTGAAGAGGATATGAACCAACGGAATATGTGGTCAAGGATTGGAGATTTTAAAAATAAGATTCAAGGCGAATTCCAAGATTCAAAAGCAATCAGATATTAATAAAATGGCATGAAAAAATTTCAATTATATTTTTTAAGAATAGTTAATAATGGGTTTCTTATTCAGTTTTTTTCGATAACCGGTTTTTTGCTATTTTCTGGCTGTAATGCGCCGGATAAATATGCAGATATTATCCTGTTCAATGGAAAAATTATTACAGTTGACAATAACTTTTCTATTCAAGAAGCTGTGGCTGTTAAGGACGGGAGAATTTTGGCAGTTGGAAAAAATGAGGAGATCACCAAACTGCTCACTTCCTCTACAAGAGAAATAAACCTTGAAGGGAAGACAGTTATACCTGGTATCAACGAAGGGCATGTACATCCAATTCCTGCCTCACGTAGTGAATATGAATATTCTATTCCAGATATCAGTTCTATTGAGGAATTGTTCAATTGGATTAGTAGTGAAGTCATAAGAAAAGATACCGGAGAATGGATCGTTCATCCAAAATTCTTTGCTACCCGAATGATCGAAATGCGACAACCCACCAAATATGAACTGGATTCTGTGGCGCCCAATAACCCTGTATTCCTCAATGGGAGTTATGCGGGCATGATCAATTCTAAAGCTATGCAAGTATCTGAAATAAATGCTGAATTAGAACATCCGGGAATCTTTATAGAAAAAAACAATGGCAAACCTACAGGTTTTATACAAAGGTCGGCTTTTGATTTGCTCGCTATACCTGAAAGAAATGAACCAAGCGAAGCTCAAAAATTGAAGTTGCTAAAGGAAATGCTTCAGTTATACAATGAAGTGGGTATTACATCAATATGCGTAGGCGCCGGTCGAATAGAGGACATACAATTGTTTGATAAATTAATGGTGACGGGTGATTTAACCATAAGGGTATTCCATAATTTATACCTTCCTTTTGACCCTCACACCACGCTGAATGAAATGAGGGCTTCCTTAAGTAAATTTGAATATACAACAGGCAAAGGCGATGAATGGGTAAAAGTAGGCGCTCTAAAAACAAAAATTGACGGCGGTGTACTTACCGGTACCGCTTATTTGCGCGAACCCTGGGGAGAAGGAGCCCGTGAGATATATGGCATTACCGACCCGGATTACCGTGGTGTTTTAAACCTTAACAAAGAAGAACTGATCCGGATAATTACGGCAGCCAATGAATTTGGATGGAAGTTTACCGCCCATGTCACCGGAGGTGGCGGAGTGGATGTGTTATTATCCGCTATGGAGGAAGTAAATAAAGAAAGTCCGATTGATAAAAAACGATTTTCTATAATCCATGGAAATTTTTATACACCAGAATCCATGGATAAAATGGCAAAGATGGGCGTCTATGCCGATATGCAGCCTGCCTGGTTCCTTAAAGACGCCGACCTCCTGAATCTTGTACTTGGAGAACAAAGGATCAATACCTTCCACCCCTATAAATCTTTGATGGAGGCTGGTGTTATTGTCAATGGCGGATCAGACCACATGGTAAAACTGGATTCCTATACCTCTATCAATCCATATAATCCTTTTGCCGCCATGTGGTCAGTCGTAACCAGGAAGACGGAAAGGGGCTCTGTTATCACACCTGATGAAGCGATATCAAGAGAACAAGCATTAAAAATGTTTACTATAAACAATGCTTATGCTTCATTCGAGGAAGATATAAAAGGTTCGCTTGAACCGGGAAAACTTGCTGATCTTGTGGTGTTGTCGGAAGACATACTTAGCTGTCCGGAAGCGAGTATTAAAGGTATAAAAGCTATGCTGACCATGGTCGATGGTAAAGTGGTTTATGAGGAATTTTAAATGAATTATTAGAAGTGGTCCCCTAAAGTTGTGTTATGCGCAGGTTATCCCACCACAATTCAGTATTCCACGTTCTGAATCCAAACAAACCGCGTTCATGAATGGAATTTTGTTCATCGTCATGCTTGTCAAGCATCAAATTTCCATCAACATAAATCAGAATCCGGTCATTGAGTTTTTCAATTGTGATGCGATAAGTTTTTCCTATTTTACTCTCAAAGGTATTGTTTTCCTGAATCAGGTGAAACCCTGGGCAGTCTCTTAGCCTGAATCGCCCTCCTGACGGCTCTTTAGGATTTGGGACATAAGTAAAAATATATCCGTTGTAGCCATGGTACAATTTATAATTTCCACTTTTTCTGAGCGCTCTGGTTTCCCGAAGTGGAGTCCCTGTCGTATCGGCATATAGAAAGAAGCAGTTCAGGTTGTTGGAATTGTTATTTGAAGATTCGATGTGCGCATCATATTCAATCCTGAAGTTTCCCGTAAGCTCTTTGTCAAGCCAGATTGTTGAAGCTGTGGAATTGGCGTCCACGTACAATTTGCCTCCTTTTATTACGGCCTTTGAGCAATAGACTTTATCTGAAATGAAATCAGAAAAATAATTAACGGTAAGAAATATTTCATAGTTGTAAATTTTGTCCTCAACCTGCCTTGCCAACCTTATGTCCTGCCTCGCACGCAGGTGAGCGGACAGGCGTCCAAAATAAGTCTTTTTGTTAAAATAGTCTGTTTTTAGAATGGACACAAAGATTCCACAATTTTAAAAATTACTAATTCAATTTGCATTTTTAAATAGAAAGGCGATTATTTGCTTTAGAGTATTATAAAAAAATATAATTAACCCAAATGCTCAACTTGCTTTTTTAGATATTATTCCCTGATATTTGGGATTTATTTTTGAGTGAAACATTAAAAAATATAATGCATAGCCAAAGCGAAAGTGAAATCAAGACCATCATCCATAAAATAGCTAATCAGGATGATCAGATTGCCTTTCGTCAATTTTTTGATATATATTATCACAGGCTGCTGAATTTCGCATTTTACTTTCTGGAATCTTCAGTTGCCGCAGAAGAAGTCGTTTCTACAGTTTTTATCAGTTTGCGAATGATCGGGAAGCAGATACATACCTTGCCAAAATGTACCGTGCGCCTTATTTATTGCCGGATACTGTTTAATCCAACTTGAAAAGTTCGGGCAATTACAATCCGTAAATTAAAAATGCTG
>CAZDRA010000252.1:0-3237 GCA_964507705.1 uncultured Roseivirgaceae bacterium
CAAACGGTTCAGATTGTGGTTCGTGCCTCACACAATCTAACCTTATTCGTTGGGCTAGTATCAAGCACTATTCTTCATTAAAAAACTCATCACATTCTTTAACGACAAACTCTGGAATTAATTCATATTTACAGGGGTTAAGCTGGCACACATACTCGTTTTCTATATGGAATGTTTCATTGATATATTTTTTCAGAACATTGTTTTCATGAGTATCATTGATGATTCTGAATATTTGCAGTTTTTCATAGTCACTAAGAGATTTTTGGTAGACTTTGACCATTTCATTTTTGTCTTGTAGTCGTTTAAGAATGGCCTCATAAGTAAAACCAGGAATTTTCTTTTCTATAGATACGCAAGCATTTAGGATATTTTCTTCGGTCATCTCAATATCCTCCTCTCCACTCATATCTATGGGTATCTCTCGCTTATGGAGGAGATTTGAGAGTAGCTGGTATTCTTGTCCTTTGTCGTTTATGGTTTCATAGAAACGGCGTAGATAAATTAATTTTATAATATCTTCTTCATGTACATTAACATTTTCCTCACAAACTTGAGAAAATGTTAATATGTCATTCTTTGTTATTGGAGTCTCGGTTAGTTTACCTTGTTTTGAGCTTAGAAAACTTGCTTTTGGTACAGGAGTAAATGTGTGAGGGAGATTTTTTATTATGTCAATGATAGGTTCAAGGTCATGAGTTAACATTAGGACAGTTTGCCCTTTAAAGGATCTCTTTCCACGAAAAAGCATTTCGATAATTGCAAATTTTTTATTTTTATCAAATGATGAAATGGGGTCATCAAGAATAACCAGATCTGTATTTTTTGATAAGCATTCATACATAAACAGAACTAATGCAAACGCATTTTTTTCACCAAAGCTAAGGTGCTGGTCTCCGCTAGATACAACAACAGATAAATCATGATGCTTTAGTTTCATTTTGTATTCCTCAGCATCACCTTCTATTTCAATAGCATAATTGTATCCTGCAAATCTTAAAAAATTGTTGATTTCAGTTTTGAAAGTTTCAATCGTTTTTCTAATGCCAGCTTTTTGTTGGTTAACCTGCCCTTGTAGAATACCAGCCTTTTTTAAGACTTCATCGAGTGATTCATTAAGTTTGCTTATAATTTTATTGGTATTCTCTGATTTAAGAAAAGGTAAAAGGTCTAAATTAATTCGTAATGATTCGATTTTATCTATTACTTTTTCTACATCACCAAAGGTAAAAAAGGTAATTCCCTTCAGGGCAATCAATTTATTGTTCAGTGTGTCAATCTGCTCCTTCACTTGTTTAAGATAATTAATTTCTTCTTTTGATAAACCAACTTTGTTTTTTGTGATTTTGAAAATATTAGTACTGGTTTCGTCACTAAAATATTGACTGAGTCTCTCTACAACACCTAGTACTTTAGTTAAGTGTTCAATAGCTTTCGCATCATATTCATTGCTAACAAGCTTAATTTCCTCCTTCTTTTGTTCTGTGGAGGAAGTGCAATATGGGCAATTATCAGATAACTCAATAAAGTTGTTTCCTGTTATTTGCCATTTTATCCATTGTACATTTTGATCACTTCTCAAGTAATCAGTATAGCTCTCAAGACCTTTTGGAATGTTCTCAATTTTATTACCTTTTCCAAGACCTTTGCCTATACTTCCAGCTGCTGAATAACCAGATTTTGATTTTCCAAAACAATTACTTAATTCTGATAAATCTGAGATTACTTGGTCTAGATTTGCATCATTTTCAAAAGCATCTTTAATTTTTGATACTATACTTTCAATTTCTTTTATTTTTTTGTCGTATTCTTCATTTTTGATAAATATTTCAAAACTATTTTCTATTAATTCATCTTTTTTGAATACGAACTGTTCTATGTATGACTCATTAAAAACAGAAACTGTTTTTATTGCTTCTGATCCAACAATTGTGGGGGAAATTTTATCAGGATTATTCTCTAAATATTTGAAAGGAATAAGTTCTTTTAACCGTTCAGGGGCTATGCTATTTAATTCAATGGCTTTGGCAATAGTACTTTTTCCTGTTCCGTTGATTCCAAACTTTATATTTAAAAGATCGTCTTCGATGTTTATTGTGGCATCATCAATACTGTTGCAATTAGTAATGTTTAAAATCATAATTGATAATTCCTATTTGAAGCCCAACGTTTGAATTCAGTGGAAAACAGGGGATACGACGGGCTTGTTTGAAACACTGAACGTCGGCAATTAACAATGACATTTCGATAGACCCAACCCCTGATTTTCCACTGCAATGATTTGTTATGCCATTTTTCTCATAATTTTAGTTGGCTAGAGAAGTTTTGGTTTCATTTTTTATGAATGAATTCATTATGTTAAAATAGCCTCCACTTCTAACCTTACCATTTTTACACTGGTTTTTCCTTTTGAGTCAACAGGGTGAATTTGGGAATATTGCTCAATGATGTGGGTTAGAAAATTTTCTCTTTCATTTTCAGGGAGTTGGTCTGTGTATGGAAACCATGTAGTTCTTAACCAACCTTTAAGTTTATCAGTATTCTCATGCACCATGTCTTTTGGTATGAGTTCTATGCGTTTTGCTTTATAACCTGATTGTGGTAGCCACTTTTCATAGTCTTCTATTTTGCAAAAGTTATAAGGGTATACAAATGAAGTAAAATATTTTGCCCACTTATTATCCTGCGTTGCCAGGGTAACTATTTTCAAAATATCTTCTGCATTTCCATAGCCTCCCATTTGAAATAAGATTTTTGACTTGCTATGCAGATTATTTTTTAATTGTATGAGAACAGCTTTATGGTCTTTGACCCAATGAAGAACAGCATTAGAGAAAACAACATCAAATTTTTCTTCAAACGATAATTTAGTTGCATCCATTATGTAAAATGATACATTTTCTCTCTTAAATTGGCTTTTTGCAAGCTCAATCATATCTTTGGATCTATCAATGCCAACGACCTGACCACTATTCAATTTATTGGCTATTGAGTTTGTTATTTTGCCATCACCACAACCAATATCAAGTAGACGCTCATTTCCTTTTAGTGCTAATTTTTCTATTAACTCGTTTGCCCATGATTCTTGAGCTGATGAATTATTTGCGTAATCTTTAGCATTCCATTTGTTGGTTTTCATACTCATATTTTCATGACTTTTAGATTGTTTATTTTGGAGGCATAACGCCCAGGATCAGGAGCGCGCCGTTCAGCGTCTGTTTGCATCCGTTTGATGGC
>CAZDRA010000253.1:0-3236 GCA_964507705.1 uncultured Roseivirgaceae bacterium
TAGTATTGCTTTCTTTCACATTTTGAGTCTCATCACTTTTTCTAATGAGCATACTACCTCTGTCTCTAAACCGGGTAGTCATTTCAACCTGAGGATAATCTTTTATTAATGTGGCCGCTAAAGGATCCGGTACTACAGCAGCGGTGTTTGCTTCGCCACCAAACTTTACATCCACATTGATGCGATAAATTCTATCTGCATCTGTAAACATTTTGTCAAAGCTCAATTCATCATAAATGTACAATGACATAAGTAATGCACCAGCCATACCTATGGCTAAACCAAAGGTATTTAGGAAAGTAAAAAAAGGCTGATTTTTAAGATTCCTCCAGGCGATTTTTATATAGTTTTTTAGCATGGGATCAAATATCTAAAGCATCAATATCCAATACATCTGCCAATTTACTTTTCTCTGCCTCGGAGATAATTTTACCGTCAAACAAGTTGATCACCCGATGTGCAAATCCTGCATCACGATCGGAGTGCGTTACCATTATTATAGTTGTACCTTCTTTGTTCAGCTCCATCAGCAATTTCATTACCGCCAATCCGTTTTTAGAATCGAGGTTTCCGGTTGGCTCATCGGCAAGTATCAACTTAGGTTTGGCCACTATCGCCCTGCACAAAGCCACACGTTGCTGCTGACCTCCAGAAAGTTGCTGAGGAAAGTGCTTTTTTCGATGACCGATTTTCATGTGATTAAGCACTTTCTCTACCATTTTTTTGCGTACAGAAGATTTGAGTTTTAGGTAAATAAGTGGCAGCTCAACATTTTCATAAACATTTAGCTCATCAATGAGATTAAAGCTCTGAAAGACAAACCCCAAATTGCCTTTTCGCAATGAGGTGCGCTGTCGCTCTTTGAATTTGGATACCTCTTTGCCATCAAACAGATATTCGCCATCATCAGGGTTATCAAGCAATCCAATGATGTTGAGCAGGGTGGATTTACCACATCCGGAAGGTCCCATGATGGCTACAAACTCGCCTGTTTTCACATGTAAGCTTACATTATTTAGCGCCGTAGTTTCCACCTCTTCTGTGCGGAAAATTTTTGAAAGATTTTTAGTTTTTATCATAACTTACTTTGTTGCAAAGAGCAGGGTGCAAAGGGCAGAGGGAAAAGTCCGGTACCATGAGCATTGGTCTTCTGTTTTATATTTATTATTGTGTTCATCATTTACAGAGGGCAAAGAGCGTGGAGCATAGGGCAGAGGGAAAAGTCCGGCACCATAAACATTGGTCTTCTGGTTTATATTTATTATTGTGTTCATCATTTACAGAGGGCAAAGAGCAGAGGGCTTAGAGCAAAGGGAATAGGTCGATGCTATAAGCATTGCTCTTTTATTTTATATTTTTTAAAACTGCTTTTCTGAAATTCGATATTTTTCTACTTAATATATCCAACTCTGAAATGAATTTATTTAACTGTTCTTCATTTATATATTTTCTGCGATTTAGTACAATTAAAATATTGACTACTTCAAATAATGAACGTCTGGCAATATTTAAAAAGTGAGCAAAATCTTTTTGAGAATATGAACCAGACCCTTCAGATATGTTATTTGAAATACTCAAGGACGCTCCACGAAGCTGTTCAGCAAATCGAAACTTTTTATCCCTTTCCAAATGGTCTGCAATATCCAGTAGCTTATCATTAATTGAGATCGACTCTTTCCAAATCTCCAAATCCATAAATCTAAATTTTGCCATCTTTTTGTTGCAAAGAGCAGGGTGCAAAGGGCAAAGGGGAAAAGTCCCTTACCATCAACATTGCTCTTCTATTTTATATTTTTTAAAATTTATTTTATACTTAACAATTTGCCACCTGCCTTACTCATCTTTCCGCCTTTCCCTATGCTCCACGCTCTCTGCCCTTTCCCCCCTTGCTCCATGTCCACTCACTCAGCTCTTTTCACCTTGCCCTTTCCGCCTTTCCCTATGCTCCTTGCTCTTTTCCCCATGCTCCTCGCCCCAAGCCCTCTGCCTCTACCTAAACACCAACTTATCATTATCTCCAAAGGTGTTGTAGCTCGATGTCACCACCATTTCTCCGGGTTGTAGTCCTTCGAGCACTTCATAGAATTGTGGGTTTTGCTTACCTATTCTGATAGATCTTTTTATGGCTTCCTTTTCATCGATTGTCAGCACATAAACCCATTGCCCGCCGGTAGATTGGAAGAAACCACCCCTGGGAATAAGTACTGCTTCCAGAGATTCGCCCAGTTGCAATCCGATATGATAGCTTTGCCCGGTCCGGATATTTTTTGGGAGCTCGCCATCGAAATATAGATTGACTTCAAACCTGCCGTTTCTCACATCGGGATATACTTTTTTTAATGTCAAATTGTACGCTACATTTTGCCTGTCGAAAGATGCTTGCAATCCCTGGCGTATGCGATCGATATAGTGCTCGTCAATTTCAGCTCTTATTTTATAGGAAGTCAGCACGTTTATCTTGCCAATTCTCATTCCTACTCCAATAGATTGACCCAGCTCAGCATTGAGCAATCCCAGCTGACCATCGACTGGAACTTTGACGTTCAGGTCCTCCTGCCTCTGGTAAATAAGCTCCAGGTTTAATTGCATATTCTGGAGATTTTTACTGATTTTCTCTACTTGGTTTTTTCGAAATATAGAGTCATGATAATGCCGCTTCATGGCCAGGTCTTTTAGCTTTACAGACATGCTGTAATCTTCCCCGGACCGCAAATATTCTTCCTTAGAAATCAATTCTTCTTCGTACAGTTCTTCATTTTGGCGATATGCCCGTTCCTTTTGCAGCAAATCAAATTCGAGATTGATAAGATCTCTTTGCAGTGCCAGTTTTTGCTGTTCCATATTTATCTGGGTCTCACGAAGGAAATTAGATTTCTCAGCCAGTTGGGCTTCGCTGTTCAGGATGCTCAGATTGAGGCTGGTATTGCTAAGTCGCAGTATCACATCTCCGGCCTTGACCATACTGCCTTCTTCGATCATTATTTCTTTGACAACTCCTCCCTCAATGGCATCCAGATAAACAAATGAAATAGGTTCTACATAACCGGTTATCCTGATAAAATCTTGAAATTGTGCTCTTGTGACTTTATCAATAGATACCTTTTCTCTATCTACTTTGTACCTGGTCGATGGATCACGAAATACCCACCCTAGCACCACGGTGACAATAAATATTCCACCAATGATGTATTTCCAGTGTTTGGGTTTTATGAGTCTGTTATCTTCTATTTTTTTGT
>CAZDRA010000254.1:0-3161 GCA_964507705.1 uncultured Roseivirgaceae bacterium
TTCAGATCGAACAAAAGTTCATTTGATAATCCCTGGGTTGAAAAATGAGCATGTCATAAAATTTGATTTGAATGCTGATCTACAAAGCTCCAGTGGGCAATACCTCTGGTCATCAGAGGCATGGTACACTTTAAATAATATCACCAAAGAAATTAACTAGTTTTATATATGAGCTCAAGAAAAATATCAAGAAGAAAATTTGTAAGCAGAAGTGCCACTATGGCTTTAGGAATGTCAGCTATTAGCCCACTTGCAAGTAGTATTAATTCTCAAGCTCAGACATCCAAAATAAAAATCGTAAAAGTTGATTCTAACTTTGAAAGAGAACCACTCATTTCACCCTATAGATTCAAAGGCGGTGGAATATCGGAAGTTTGGCAGACGGTATGTTATTTAGAAACCGATGATGGTTTGGTGGGAATTGGTTTGGGAACGCAAGGTGTACTTTGGTCAGATTCCAAGGTATTCTTTGATCATTCCGAAAATGGCGGAAATGCCATCATGTATGCCATGAGCGAAAGAGCAATTCAAATGCTCAATGGTATCACATTCTCCAGCCCTCTGGATGTGCTGGATGAATTGTTACCCGAAATTTTGGATTACGGAAAACGTATCTCCGGTAACCCGGACATGAGAAAAACATTTGCTCTTAATTCTCTGGTATGTGTTGATAATGCGCTATGGAAATTATACTTTGATCATAACAAGATTAAGAATTTTGATGAAATGGTGCCCGATGCCTATAAACCCGGATTATCTCATCGACATACCAAAGTTGCAAGCATTCCATCGTTTAGCGTAGGCACGCCGGTCGCTACAATAAAGGAAGCAGCCGATCAGGGGTATTTTATTATGAAGTTAAAAACCGGATCGTCAGGAAGTCAAAATGAAATGATTAAAAAAGACCTTGATTTTCTTACTGGAGTTCACAAAGCTATTGGCCATTATGAAACGCCACACACCAAAAACGGTAAAATTCCATACTATTTTGACGCCAATGGCAGGTATGAGAAAAAAGAAACTTTGATGCGATTTATTGACCATGCCGACAAAATAAAAGCACTGGATCAAATAGCAGTTATTGAAGAACCGTTTGATGATTTTAACGAAACTTATGTAGGTGATCTCGGTGTTCGCATTGCTGCTGATGAGAGTGCACATACTGCAGAAGATGCTGCCCGACGAATAGAGCAGGGGTATGGCACTATTGCAGTAAAGGCGATTGCCAAAACTTTGAGCATGACCATGAAAATTACGCAACTGGCATACGAGAAAAAAATACCATGCTTTTGCGCAGACCTTACCGTAAACCCCATCTTGGTCGATTGGAACAAATCTGTGGCTGCACGGCTAGCACCCTTTCCGGAAATGGACCTTGGCTTGCAAGAAACCAATGGTCATCAATATTATAGAAATTGGGATAAAATGATGAGTTATCATCCTATGGCCAACTCAGAGTGGACAAGAACTAAAGATGGTATATATCCCATAGGAAAAGAATTCTATGAAAAAAGCGCAGGGATATTTATGCCTTCAGAACATTATGTAAAAATGTTTCAGGTGTTACGGAGGTGAGAGTGCTGTTTTTAGTTTTTCAATAAAATCCGAAAGGTTGTGCCCTCGTTGATCTCAGTATTTCTAACAAAAATTTTCCCACTATGATTTTTCTCAATGATTCTTTTAACCAGGGTAAGTCCAAGGCCCCATCCGCGTGCCTTCGTAGTATAACCTGGCAGAAATACATCTTTAATTTTTGATTTTTGAATCCCTTTTCCAGAATCAGTAATATCAACAATAACTTTTCCATCAATTGACCTTTTGATACTGATGTCAATTTTACCAATACCCCCCATGGAGTCCACGGCATTTTTGCAAATGTTCTCTATTACCCAGTCAAACAAAGGTTTATTTATTCTCGCTCTGATGTCTGATGGTTTTGCATCGAGAGTGATTTCTACTTTTTTCGAAATGCGTTTTTTGAGATATGATAATGTCTCATCCACACAGGCAGCAACATTTTCGTTACTCAAGATAGGAACACTTCCAATATTCGAAAACCTTGCAGTGATCATTTCTAATCGTTTAACATCCTTTTCAAGTTCTTCTATTATTTCATTGTTGTTGAGGGTTTCATCTTCCTTGAAATATTCTATCCAGGCCATAAGTGAAGAAATAGGCGTGCCCAGCTGATGTGCAGTTTCTTTTGCCAAACCTACCCAGACTCTATTTTGTTCAGCAGATTTGGAGTAATTAAATGCTATATAAGCGATAAGACCAAAAATTGCAATAATTGATAATTGCACATGGGGATAATACTCCAGACGGTTCAGTAGCAACGAATTCTTGTAATATATATATTGATAATCGTACACTTCTCCTTTTTCATCCCTAAACGGAATTTCAATAGGTTCGTATTCTAACTTCATATCAGCCAAAACATTATTGAGATATTCCTCCACTTCGTCTGCATTGAGAGATGGGTCAATGTCTATATTTTTTGTGCCTAATACTTGTCCTATTCCATTGGTTTGTATCACCGGAATTGAGTTGTTGGGATAAAGTACATCTTGCACAACAAATGCCAATTCGGATGGGCTATTTTGGTTGTTAATGGTAAATTCCAAAGATTTTGCATAAAGCTGAATAATACCCAATTCTCTATCCTTCAGTTGTTCTACGATAATTCGGGTAAAATAAACCGATGCCAGAGCAATGGCAAAAGCTATCGATACAACAACAAGGTTGATTGTCGATCTTTTCTTAATTAAATCTAAGCTTCTATCAGAAAGGTTTTTACTAGCTTTTGTCTTCATCAAAGAATGTTAAAACATGGTCAAATAATGCTTGGCTTTATATCTGCACAAATTGGGCGATAATTATGAATATCTATTTTATAATATCGAATCTGCTACGAATTTAATGGAGATAAATGAATAATTGATTTCATTTAGATAAAAAGGGGATTGTCATCCTAAAAATACCCACTTGGCGCAGGGATCGTTTATGGAAATACTATCATAATCAAATAAATCATTATAAAAAATAATGAATGCCCGTATATTTACCTAATTTGTTATTTTTGTATAAAACACAAAGAGCATGTCAATAATTAATTTTATAGAACAGTTTCCGGACGAAGTCAGTTGCAAGCAAAAATTCAA
>CAZDRA010000255.1:0-3137 GCA_964507705.1 uncultured Roseivirgaceae bacterium
AAAATTTTTATCATGAAAAATTTATCTCAATTCATGACTTTGAAAAGTCAGACTTGTAAATATATTGGTATTTTGCTTTTTATTTATGGTTTAACTCTAACGCAAAGTTACGGATTAGGTATTTCCGGGCCTTCAACTGGATGTCCAGGCATCGTATATAATTATACATACTCACTGATTCCCACATGTGAGAACTTAAAATGGGAAGTTTATGAAAATGGAGTGAAAAAAACTTCAGGATGGAGTGTAAGCGGAAACACCCTTTCTGTTACATGGAGTAATGTTGGTACAGGACAGGTTAAGGTAAGAGAAGAGAAATGCTGCGTAATCCCAAACACTTGTCCTCCAAATAATAAAGTCCCTCACTTACCATGGAAAACAAAAAATATAGCAATCGGAATTGGAGATCCTAGTCCTATTTCAGGATCTAATCTGATTTGTAATATACAGAAGAAAAACTATTCAATTGATCCTGTGCCTAATGCCACATCATACACATGGGAAGTACCAAATAGCAATTGGAAAGTTGATAATACTCCAGGCCCTGTTGTACATGGATTAACTGATTCTGAGGATATCACAGGCCCGGGTTCCTCCGGATCGGGAGATAAGATAATCAAGGTGAAAGCGGTTAGCTCAACTTGTGGAAGTTCTTCTTATTCCAGTAAAACTATTCGTTATGGCGTGCCTGATAATGCTAAACTTAATATAAGACAAGATTACGGTATGGATGATGGTTATTTATGTGTGGATGAAGGTAATCAGTTATTTGCAGAATACTCAGGGATAGATTATAGCTATATAAGTGAGTATTCATGGTCGCTTCCTCCCGGCTGGGTCACCTATTATACCACAAGCGATGGTATATGACAATTATTGCACCTACTTATTCAGGGTCTGCAAATATCGGGCTTAAGGCAAAAAATACTTGTGGGTACAGCCCATATTACTATGAGGGCTTTATAGCTGAAGATTGTGGTTATTTCCTCAGCGTTTATCCCAATCCTGCTGACAAAGGTTATTTTGAAGTTGAAATGGTTTCAAGTGATGAAAACGATTCAGATTTAAATACTGAAAAGGCCAAAACAACATCGAAAGTGCCGGAGGAATACCAAATCAAGCTTTACAATGATAAGATGGAACTGGTATTGGAATTAAAAACTAAAGAAAAAAAGGTTCAGATTGACACCCGAAAGTTGTTAAAAGGAACTTATTTTTTACACTTCAGCGGTACTAAAGGAACTGTGCAAAGAAAAGTTGTAGTTCAATAAATACCTTAAATCCGCAAGACCTGACAGGTTTTTATTGATAATCACTTAGTTACAGCTATTTTCGGCTCACTTAATTGAGTGAAACCTGTCAGGTATAATCCGCTACAAATCAGAATATTATAAATTGGATTGCGGATTTAAGGAAATAAGTAAATGATCATTATATAAGAAAGCCATATAATTTTTAAGGCTTATACCTTCTCAGAGTCACCTTTTAAGGGACTCTGAGATTTATCCCTTCCTCAGAGTCACCTGTTAAGGCCTGTCGGCAAGGCAAGGGACTCTGAGGAGTAAAGTTTGTAAACAATATAAAATTTTAAAGCTATGAATACATTTATTTTAAAAAGTGTCATCCTTTTCATTTTAATCTCCTCTACGGCCTTTGGCCAGACAGAAAAAGGATCGAAATTATTAGGAGGAAATTTTCATTTAAGTATGGACAATTCCTTTTCGTATAAAACATACATTGTTTCTGCGAGTCCGAATTTGGGTATTTTTCTCACGAATAATTTTGCCCTTGGGGGAGCTCTGAATTTTAAATATATCGAAGGTGCGGATTCTAGATATATTAAGATTGGAATTGCCCCATTTTTCCGATATTATTTTGAGTTGAGCAAAAATAAAGATCAGAAAAAACTGCCGGCAGGAGGTAAAACCTGGTTGTTTTTACATGCACAGCCTGGAATTAGTTTATCTCAATTCATTGATGATTCTGGAGAGAAGAGCCCTATTAATTCATTAGGATATACTTTGGGTATAGGTCTGACATATTTAATAACTGACAATATCGGACTGGAAGGAATTTTGAGTTACAATGGCGAAGAGATTAATATTGGATTAACCGGTCTGGTTTTTAATGTTGGTTTTCAAATATATCTTCCCAAAGGTAAAAAGGAATAAAAGTATCGGATATCTTTCCAAAAGTTATATACATGTATTCTTTAATCTAATTATCACCCCAAACCTTCAAGGATTATTTCGATAGTTCGTCTGCAATTTCTAACGTTATTGTGATTGGATATTGAATCCTTGAAGGTTTTTTCCATCCTCAGAGCCACCTTGCAAGGTAGGGACGTTGAGGTAGATTTGAAGGTTTTTATTCATAACTTTAATTCATGTTCTCCTTGAAACCTGTTTTATATTTACCTGTACTTTTTGCGCTGCTAAGCCTCAACCAGGCTGCCGCTCAAAAAGAAGCCAATATTTGGTATTTCGGCAGAGCGGGTTTGGATTTCAACAGCAGCCCGCCAACTCCGCTGACGGACATTGTTGGATCGAATTACCTTTACCTGTATAGTAAAGCCAGCATAGCAGACAGCAAGGGGAATTTGTTGTTTTATACAAATGGAACAACTGTTTTGAACAAAAATCATCAGATAATGCCCAATGGAAAATGGTTATTTGGTGAATCTTCTTCTACCCAGGCAGCTATCATCGTGCCCCACCCGGGGAATGATAACCTATATTATATTTTTACCACGGATCAATATATTTATGATTTTAGCGGAAGACATAAAGGTCTGAATTATTCGGTGGTGGACATGAGCCTTGAAGGGGGCTTGGGCGATGTGATTCAAAAAAATATATTGCTCTATAAGCCAACTACCGAAAAATTAACGGCCGTGAGGGCAAATGATTGCAGCAGTATATGGCTGATAACGCATCCCTTGAAATCTGATGAATACTGGGTATATAAAATAGATGACCAGGGCCTGAATACTGATCCGGTGATTTCCAAAATTGGAGTGAATCATACTTATGGCAGGGGGCAGATCAAGGCATCGCCTAATGGTAAGATGCTGGCCGCTGTCATCGATGACCCTGGAGACTTTAATAGACCTCCTCCAGCACAAGGCTCTTTAGAGT
>CAZDRA010000256.1:0-3111 GCA_964507705.1 uncultured Roseivirgaceae bacterium
AGCTTTTAAACCTGTGTGTCATCACTGCTTCACCAGATGTAGAAGTTAGCATTATATTACGAAGACCTATCAATCCCCTTGAAGGAACAACAAATTCGAGGTGCTTCAAATCTCCCTTGGGCTCCATAACTTGAAGCTGTCCTTTTCGTTGTGTGACAAGTTCTATTACTTTTCCTTCTGAAACTTCTGGCACATCAATTACCAAATGTTCAAATGGCTCACATTTGACGCCATCAATTTGCTTGATAATTACATGCGGACGGCCCACTTGCAGTTCGTATCCTTCCCTTCTCATGGTTTCGATAAGTACAGAAAGGTGCAGCACTCCCCTACCATAAACCATAAATTTATCTTCCGTATCTGTCGCCTCTACCCTCAAAGCAAGGTTTTTTTCTGTTTCTTTCTGTAGCCTGTCCCGAAGGTGTCGGGATGTTACAAATTTTCCTTCTTTCCCAAAGAAGGGAGAATTGTTGATAGTAAATAGCATACTCATTGTTGGCTCATCTACCTTTATTCTATCCAAGGCCTCAGGGTTATTTAAGTCGGCGATGGTATCTCCGATATCAAAATCATCAAGACCTACAATGGCACAAATATCGCCACATCTCACCTGCTCAACTTTTTCTCTACCCAAGCCAATAAAAACGTACAATTCTTTTATTTTGATTTTCTTGGTAACATTATCCCGCTTGCAAAGCATATATTCCATACCAATATCAAGGGTTCCTCTGTAAACCCTTCCGATAGCTATTCTTCCTAAAAAGCTTGTGAAATCCAGTGAAGTAATTTGCATTTGGGGATCACCTTCACGATTTGGAGCTTCAGGAATTACTTCTATTATTGTTTCAAGTAAAGGCTGGATATTATCTGTTGGCTCATTCCAGTCTTTGCTCATCCAACCATGCTTTGATGAGCCATATAATGTTTCAAAATCAAGCTGATCTTCAGTGGCGTCAAGATTATACATGAGGTCAAATACTTGCTCGTGAACTTCTTCCGGTCTGCAATTTTCTTTATCAACTTTATTGACTACCACTATGGGTTTTAAACCCAATTCTAAAGCCTTGCTTAAAACGAATCTCGTTTGAGGCATAGGTCCTTCGAAAGCATCAACGAGTAATAGAACTCCGTCTGCCATTTTCAAGACACGCTCTACCTCACCTCCAAAATCGGAGTGACCCGGGGTGTCGATCAAATTTATTTTTATCCCTTTAAAATTTACTGATACATTTTTAGAAAGTATGGTAATACCCCTTTCTCTCTCAAGATCATTACTATCCAATAGTAGCTCCTTGGTTTCCTTGCGTGGATCCAGTATTTTACTCTCATGGATGATCTTATCAACCAAGGTAGTTTTTCCATGATCGACGTGGGCAATTATTGCCACATTTCTAATTGATTGCATCATTGTTTCCTAATTCAAATTTTTTCAAGCCGCAAAAGTACGTAGATGAAATGGATATTTGATTACAATCAATAATAAATAAAATAGGATTGCGATATATGGGGACTAAATCTCCTTTTGAGGTGTTGGGGATTTTTTTAAGGGGCAGCACCCCGTTATGTAATTATGACTTTAAAAGTCATCATGATCACCAATTGAAAGCTTATTGAAGTAACCATCCTTCTCAATTTCCATCATTCAACACCTCAACATCATAGACAAAATATTTGGTATCGCCGTACCAGAAGAACTTAACATATTTTTCGTGGTATTGCAATTTAACGCGATCTCCATTCAGAATGGCTTTATCCAGTTTTGTAACTACACTATCGGCAGATCTTTTGATGGTAAAATCCCAAGTTGTTGGGATCGATCCTTCAGAAGTATTGGTAAGACCTCCTACATTTAACGTTCCTTCATTTGTCTTAATAATGATACCTTTCTGGCTTAATTTTGTAGCCACTCCTGCTCTAAATCCAGAGGAGTAGTTGGCAACATTGAGAAAAACGAAAATTACGATAGCCAATAATAATATGACAGCACCAATTTTTTTAAGCAGTTTTAAAAATCCTTCCATGATAAAATATTTTGGACGAATATAGTTTAAGTTAATTGTATTCTAAAACTGAGTTCGCTCCGAAAACACACAAAATCAAAAAATTGTCTGTTTTCAGAGTGGACGCAAAACTTAAATTGACAGAAAAGCAAATCACATTGTTCCATATTCCATTATGTTTGTGACAAGTTTTCATCCCTATTTGCAATGAGAAATATTTGTATTTATAATAAACCATTGCAGACAAAACTCAATTTAAATAACCCCAGAAACCATGACTGCTTCGAAATTTGCACCTGTAATAAAATGTTATCGAATATCCCAAGCTCGAAATGAAATTTGAAATAACAACCCAACAATCAATAATTTTATTGGCCATTTCTTTAGCGGCAATATTGAGTTATCTACTAAAAAAGATTGACTTTAAAGGTGCGATAGCAGGAACTTTATTGGCAACAATAATTTTTTTAGGTGGAGGAATTGAGAGACTATTTGCATTGTTACTATTTTTTGTGATTGGATCTTTTGCATCGTCATGGAAAAATGACAGAAAAACCGAACTCAACCTGGCCCAGGAAAATGCCGGAAAAAGAGGCGTTTCGAATGTAATGGCAAATGGAGGAATTGCAGCGATTCTATCATTGGCAGCGTTACTCCTGCCAACACAAGCGCATGAAATAAATATTATGATAATAGCAGGATTTGCAACAGCCTGCTCAGACACACTTTCTTCAGAACTGGGGAATGTTTACGGCAATAAATATTTTAATATCATTACGATGAAACCAGCCAAAAGAGGCCTTGATGGAGTAATAAGCATAAATGGTCTTTGGTTTGGATTATTGGGAAGTCTTGTAATTGCCTTGAGTACTTTTCCTTTTCATCATGATTATTCTCGAATCATGATTATCACAATCGCTGGGCTTTTGGGGAATATTTTCGATTCTATTCTTGGCGCAACTTTACAGCATGGCAGATACCTCAATAATCACCAGGTAAATTTTTTGGCTACGACTTTTGGTGCAGGGATGGCTTGGGTTTTTTACGCTTTATAACTGAAGCAAAAAAATCTTCAATTTTGGTAACATTCAACCCTCACATCGACAATTCA
>CAZDRA010000257.1:0-3104 GCA_964507705.1 uncultured Roseivirgaceae bacterium
AATTCATACGATTCATCTCTAACTGAAACATTGGGATCTTCCAATGAAGGAATGTGAGAAAGCAACTCCCAATAGCATTCATAGTGCATTTCGTGCATTCTTCCACCGCGTACCACAAAACCTTTTTCAGTTTCTCCGGCTCCATCAGTTGCCCCACCTGCAATTTTGTCTTTTTCCAGTATGTGGATATTTTCCCCTGGAACTCCAGCGTCTTTTATTAAATACAATGCACTGGCAAGTCCGGCAATTCCGCTGCCTATTAAATATACTTTTGCTTGTGTTGGGTTGTTGAATTTTTCTGTTTTCATTGCTTACTCAAATTAAATATTTTTACATTTTAGGTGCTTTGGATTCCATGGCATTCTTGTTTAACTTTTTTTTCTTTTTAATGTTTTGCGCTGAAATATAGTTGTAGATAAAGAGTTGATTTATTGTGTTAAAATGCTTTATTAAATAGCTTGTTTATAACAATACTAAACAGGAGTGATTTAACTTGCTGTATAATTAATTTATATCTATTAATATATCCTGAGTTTATAAAGATTCGTAAAGATAAAATTCATCTATTCATAGGCAAATAAAACACTGTTAATTTAAATACCAAATTAGTAGTGAAATAAATACAGATAAGCGAATCGCATTAACAAAATTCAAATTAGTAGGAAAGCCAAATGGCAGAATCGATATTTAAAATTTTTTGAAATCAGATTTGTGAGGTCACAAACCAAGATGGAGAACGCTCGACTTTGTTGAATGGTGTTATAATTTCCACATCAAAACTATTGATCTTTTATGCATCGTACTGAAAGCCCAGTCAACTTAAATGACCAAAATCGGTTTACCAAAGTATCTGAATTGTAATTCACATACACACGAAAAGCATCTCCCAGATTGTAAGAATCTGAGGTCCACCAAATACCAGCTTCACCAAGATATTCAAATTTACCTCCGTTGTGTCTTAATCCGGCAGGAACCGCATTGAATTTGGCATCATTTGTTGCTCCTACATTGGGGCTTTTCCAATATTTATAGCCTTCATTTTTTAGTTTTCCTCCTGCATTGGGTTCTAAATAATCCGATAATACTTCCCAATCATTATAGGTCGGAACGCTCCAACCTTGTGGACATAACTTCTCGGTTTCCACAGCATACCAGTTGTAAAGCCTGCCATATGGATTCTCATATTCACTATTATTATCATACCAACATTGCAAAGATTTTGGTGGGTTAATTTGAGACCATTCACTATCCAACTTGCCATACTTTATCGTTTTCCCATCATTAAATCTTGATGTCTTGAGGTTCTCATTCATCCAGATTTGTCCTCCAATCTTAACAGTTTTATAAAAATTCTCTTCAACATCTTGCAAGTTGCCATATTCAATGACCATCACCTCTATTTCATCTGATTTAGAATTTCCATTAGAATCAAAAGCAGTAGCTTTTATAGTGTAGTCACCAACGACTGAATCCTCCCACTGATGGAAGAAGGGTCGATTAATTGCTGTACCAGCTAAATTTCCGTTAATGTAAAAATCGACTTTTTCAATTATTCCATCTTCAGATTTTGCATCTACTTCAATAAGTATTGTTTCAAAATATGGTTTTTCAACTTGATTTTCAGGATTTACTATGATGCAGGTAATATTGTTTTCTATCTCCTTATTACAACTAAAAATAGATAATAGAGTTAAAAATATAATTAAAGTTTTTTTCATGGTTCTACCAATGTTGATAACATTTGATGTTATTGAAGTTTTTTTGCAATATATTTTGGCTATGCGGGTTAGCGTTGGTTGTATTTTGTATTAATCTAATACCCAATTTCTTACCCAATCCTGGTTCAATTATTTTTTTAATATCGCAAGCATCATGTCAGATTTATCATTTTCTATCCGTGAAATATAATTTCTTGAAGTACATCTAATAACTGCAAGTTCTTGCTGATATATAATTTTGCAACTGGATTATATCCATTTATATCAAGGCTTTAATGATTTTTCTAAAATCAATAATTCTTATTTTCCCATAATGTGTTTCATAATATAAAGATCAAGAGCTTCATAATCGCGATGGCTGATGAAAGATTCAGTTTTAACTTCATCGATACTTCTTGATACCTCAAGTAATCGATTAAACATTTCAAGACTGTTGGTTAAATGAGTTGTTGCTGTTTTATCTTTCTGTGTTCGCATGGCTTTTACATCAAGACCTATCCATTCGCCATTTTTCCCATAATCATGCTGGTCTAGGATGCGCACCTGATTTAACGCTCTCCTCAAATCAACTGAACCAAAAGATTTATCCTGGTCAAATTTTAAACCGTTCTGATCGTTCAAGTGAACCGTCCAAAGTTTGTTATGCGCCAATGCAAAACCCATTTCATCCGATGGATCTAATCCTGCAAGAATTGCATGAGCACTTTCAATATTCACGCCAACTCTATCAGCATCACTTGTTAGCATTCCCAGTGCAATAGCATGTCCGGTAGTTGGGATGTAGGCGTGATCCATAGGCTCATTGGGTTTTGGTTCTATACAAATACGAACATTTGGATCATGGGCCAGCATCACATTTATTGCTTCTACAAGTTGCTCAGTAGCCACCTTGCTATCCTTAGCCTCACGAATAGAGGTTCCTTCCCTGGCCAACCAAAGAACCACAAGGTCAGTCTCTAACTCATTGGCGATGTCAATGCAAATTTTCGAGCGTTCTATGGCATATTTGCGGCATGCCGGATCATTTGATGTATATCCGCCATCAATGGTTCTGGAATCTTCCCATAACCTCGGAGCAACAAATTCAGCTTTTAGTCCCAGGTCGTCAAGCCGTCGCTTTAAAGATCTTGCTTCTGATGCGATTTGAGAAGCGGGTTTGCCTTCCAAAACAGGAACTGCATCATCGTCATGTAATTGTACACCATCAAATCCAAGTCGCTTATACATTTCGAGTTTTTTGTCAAACTCGATGGTTTTACGAACAGTAGGACCAAATACATCTGCTCCTTCATGGATGTTCCAGGGTCCGAACGTAAATCTAAAATCGTTAGCCATTTTCCTGTTTTCGACACTGGGACACCCTCATTCAAATCAGACCAAAAAGCT
>CAZDRA010000258.1:0-3095 GCA_964507705.1 uncultured Roseivirgaceae bacterium
TTATTGACTGACCGGCATAATTACACACAGCATTGGTTGAGCTTTTGGAATGATCTTTTGCGAAATGACTATTCCGGTACTGGGTTTATTACAGGAGGCAGGAAACAAATTACGGATTGGCTTTACAAATCACTTCTGGAAAACAAACCTTACAATTTGATGGTAAAGGAATTGGTAAATCCAACGAAAGAATCTGAAGGCTTTATAAAAGGTATAAAATGGCGCGGTGTTGTAAATGCAAGCCAGAGTACAGAAATGCAAGCCGCTCAAAATATTGGTCAATCGCTTATGGGTATTAACCTGAAATGCGCCTCTTGCCATAACAGCTTTGTAAGCAATCTCACGCTGGATGATGCTTACGGTCTGGCTGCCGTTTTTGCAGATTCAACCCTGGAATTGAATCGTTGCGACAAACCTTTAGGCAAAATGGCCAAAGTAAATTTCCTGTATCCAGAGTTGGGTTCGATAGAAGCCGAAACGGTTAAAGAACGTTTGATATTGCTTTCGGAGGTTATGGTAAAACCAGAAAATGGCAGGTTGTACAGGACTATTACCAATCGAATATGGAAGCGATTATTGGGCAGAGGAATTGTAGAACCTGTAGATGAAATGGACAATTCGCCTTGGGATGACACATTGCTGGATTGGCTTGCCGCTGATTTTATTGAATCAGGCTGTGACCTTAAAAATCTGATTCGGGTAATTATGACTTCAAAAGCGTACCAGTTGCCAACAATAAATTATTCGAATATTGAAAAAATAAAGTCAAACAAATATGTATTTAATGGGCCCATTATCCGGCGTTTGACTGCTGAGCAGTTTTCTGATGCAGTAAGCCAGGTGATAGCGCCGGTGTACTATGCCGGCGCCTACGATCCGGGCGAAGAAGAATTGTCAATCAGCAGGATATGGCACAGGGAAAAAAAGTATGATCGGGATGTACTACCGGAATCCGGCAAACGATTTTTTCGCTATGAATTTACACTTACAGAAAAAGAAGTAAAATTGGCGGAAGCATTAATTTCTGTTGACAATTCCTATGTCCTTCATATAAATGGTATGAAAATTTCCAGCGGTACTGACTGGAGAAAAGCGGATAAGTTAAATCTTACAGACTTGCTTATTTCGGGTGATAATATAATAGCTGTGGAAGGAAATAATAAAGGAAATATTCCTAAGTCGGCTGGAATATTGTTTTCGATGAAGATCCTTTACGAGGATGATATAGAGTTGATGATACAATCGGGTACCGATTGGAAAAGTACAGATGTTTATCCAGGTGAAAATTGGACATCGTTGGCATTTGATGATAAAGATTGGCAAAATGTCCGCAACTATGGTTCCAGTCACTGGGACAGGCTGGTTAGTTTTACTTTTGAGGATGATGGGAATGATTTTGCAAGGGCATCTTTAGTGAGGCAACATCCGTTTATGAAAGCATTGGGCAGACCAAGCAGAGAAAATGTGGCTACATCCAGAGAGGATCAGGCTACACTTTTGCAAGCCCTGGAGCTGACCAATGGGAATTATTTTAATGCTGTTCTGGAAGAAGGCGCTAAAACCTGGCTGGTGGAGTACAATGAGAATAGTGAAAAAATAGCGAATACGTTATATCAGAAATCATTTGGACGGGAACCAACTAAAAGTGAGAAAGAGGTTATGCTGAACCTTTTGGGTAATAACCCGGATAATGAATCTGTGCAGGATCTATTTTGGGCAACCATGCTATTGCCGGAATTTCAATTTATATTTTAAATGGACTTACTAGAAATAAAAACACGTCGAGATTTTATCAAAAAAATGAGTGCTGCAAGTTTGGCTGCTATGTCTGCCGGCATCCCTGCTGCCAGCTTTTTGAGTTCTTGCCGTTCAGCTCCTGCTATCCCTTCTACTGCAGATACGGTAATATTACTCTGGATGGCCGGAGGTATGGCGCATACAGAAACATTTGACCCAAAAGCATATGCCCCATTTGAAAAAGGAATTGAAAGCAAAAGAGTGCTGAGCACATTCCCGAAAGTCCCAACCGCAGTTGACGGACTTCACTTTTCAAAAGGTTTGGAATCAATCGGAAATGTTATGGATAAAGGAGCAATTATTCGTTCATACAGATCAGCGGACCTTGGCCATATTCTTCATACAAGACATCAATATCACTGGCATACGTGCTATGAACCGCCACAATCGGTACAAGCGCCTCATATTGGTGCATGGATTGCGAAAGAGCGTGGACCTTTAAATCCGGTGATACCGCCATTTATTGCCATGGGCCAACGGTTTACCGTTGGAGAGGCTGAAGAGCTGAAAGCATTTCATTCGGCAGGTTTCCTGGGTAATGAATATGGTCCATTTCTTATCCCGGATCCATCAAGCGGCTTGGAAAGTGTTCGCCCTCCACAGGGGATGTCACTCAAAAGATTTGAATCCAGGTATAAATTATATAAGGAGCTGGTTAAAAAAAGTGAAGTCATGGAGCAGGGAAGTGATTACCAAAAAGAATCATTAATGCGGTCCATGGAACAATCCTATCGATTGCTGAATTCACCGGAAGCTGAGGCCTTTGACCTATCGAAAGAACCTAAAGATTCTTATAACACATACAATACAGGTCGATTTGGTTTGGGATGCCTTATGGCAAAAAGACTGACCATGAAGGGTGCGCGATTCATTAGTGTTTCTACAGAATATGAGCCCTTTCTCGGATGGGATACCCATGAGAACGGGCATACCAGGTTAGTAAAAATGAAAGAACTTGTTGATCGTCCAATAGCACAATTGATCAGGGACTTAGACGAAACAGGTCACCTGGATCGTACGCTGATTGTCCTTGCCAGTGAGTTTAGCAGGGATGCCATTTTGGAAGGCCGTCCCGGTGAAAAGGTAAAAGACCAGGTGAGTCAGCCAGATAAAATCGAGGATGAAAAATTCTATGGAATGCACCGCCATTTTACGGATGGAAGTTCTATACTTATGTGGGGCGGAGGCATCAAAAAAGGTCTGGTTTATGGAAAAACTGCAGATGAAAGACCTTGTTCATCGATAGAAAATACAGTAGTGATCGATCAGGTACACCAATCAATTTACCATGCTTTAGG
>CAZDRA010000259.1:0-3069 GCA_964507705.1 uncultured Roseivirgaceae bacterium
TCAGTACAGACACCGCAGTCTGGCTTACTTCAGTCCTAACTTCACAGTTAGCAACGACTTTGTTCATGCGAACAAAGTGCCACTTACTTGGCTTCCGGGCACGACCCCAGCGCTTACAGGACTTTCACCCTTTGGAACACTCAACTTCATGAACTATATTCACCATTCAAGGCGCACACACTGTATAAAAATAATAGCGGTTTTAGTGCTAAAATCAGAGTCAGTTTCTTTGTACAAAGTTTTGTGATAAATTGAAAGGTAAGTGCCTTGAAATCCGCCACTGTGCATATACTAACCGTTGTAGAGTATTGGAAAATAAGAACCCCGCAAACCTTTTTTTTGTTTAAAAACAATTATTATCGAATATAAGATCATTTACTTGACCTTATTTAGTATGTTTGTTTTAAAATAAGAACGAAATGATAAGAGAAATTTCCAAAGATCAGGTATTAGACCGCATTCGCTTTGAAAACCCATGGTGGATAGAAGGCAAAATTGAAGCTGATTACAATGAGATGCCACGAAGATTATACTTTGAACTATTCAAACCATTGGTCAAAGAAAGAGAAATTAGAAGAGCTGTGGTATTGATGGGGCCAAGAAGAGTTGGAAAAACAGTTATGCTCTATCATATGGTTCAAGAATTAATCGAAAATGGAGCAAATCCCAAAAAAATAATATTTATAACTATAGAAAACCCTATTTACAACAATATATCTCTTGAACAACTTTTTAATTATTCAAAAGAAGCCACTGGTCTTACTGATAAATCCGATTGGCACATAATATTTGATGAAATACAATACTGTAGAGATTGGGAAGTGCACTTAAAATCATTAGTAGATAGTTATAGGAAAGATAAGTTTATTGTATCTGGTTCTGCTGCAGCTGCCTTAAAGTTTGCAAGTAATGAAAGTGGGGCAGGTCGATTTACTGATTTCTTACTTCCTCCCCTTACCTTCAATGAATATATATCTTTAAAAGGTTTGGACAGGCTCATTAAACCTATACAGCTAAATTGGAATGATAAACAGACAGAATTTTATTCGACAAGTCATTTAAATGAGCTTAACAGGCATTTTTTGGATTACATCAACTTTGGAGGCTACCCAGAAGTTATACTTTCTGAGAAAATTCAAGCGAACCCAGGGCGGTATATTAGGCAAGATATTGTAGACAAAGTTATACTTAGAGATTTACCAAGTCTCTATGGTATAAGCGATACAAGAGAGTTATATTCTTTGTTCACAACAATTGCATACAATAGTGGTGGTGAATTTTCGCTTGAGACCTTGAGCAAACAATCACAAGTACCTAAAAACACTTTAAAAAAATATATTGAATATTTAGAAGCAGCATTCCTAATAAAGCAAGTAAAACGAATTGATCAAAGTGGAAAAAGATTCAAACGAGATAACTTTTTCAAAATTTACCTGACAAATCCTTCATTAAGAAGCGCATTATTTACGCCTATAACTTCTACTGATGAAATGATAGGGAATATGGTTGAAACAGCCATTTTTGCTCAATGGATGCATAGAGATTGGTTTACACCGTATTACGCAAGATGGAGCAATGGCGAAGTTGATATGGTAGGGCTTAGTGATAATACATTGAAACCTATTTGGGCTCTCGAAATTAAATGGTCTGATCGATATTTTGAAAAACCAAAAGAATTAAAAAGTTTAATCAAATTTTGCCAAGAAAATAATATTAAAACACCAATTGTTACGTCAATAAGCAAAGAGGGGGAAGTCGAATATGCAGACGTTCGTTTTCAATTTTTACCTTCATCAGCTTATGCATACACAGTCGGAAAAAATACGCTTGACTTGAAAATAAATAAATAAACACTCTACAACAATTAAGCTGCAATGATGCGATGCGGGGCTTCGGTTCATTGTAGCGTATGCCATTCCTACATTACATTCCGGCAGATAAATTGAACTCTTACCTTTGGTAGCGGTGAATGCTATTCACCTTTGCGCAGGGCTAACGGTGAATGCTATGGGGATTGAATGATGTTTTACTGCACCTTATGATTGATTGTCAAGGCAGGGTTATTGTTTCCCCGAGATTTTTGCTGCCGTATTTCCATTTTGTCAAAATAAGGAACCACAACCCATATTGTTTTTCAGTCCTAAGTATGTCAGAGGCAATACCCTTCCTGTACACCTTCAAGTGCGCTTTTAACATGTATCTATATTTATGAAACATTAGGTAAACCATAATTCGGCGGCCCTCTTTCCGGATTGATTACTTTTGTGATGATCAGGCTCTCTCTCATGCAATACCTGCACAGGTCAGGATTGTAGTCGAGTTTTTCCTTGGCAATCTGTATCCACGAGTATTTGATTTTTCTCCATTCAGGCTGCTTCAGGTTTTTTTGGCCATATTGAGTTCGGTAGCTTTATTCTTAGAGGCCAGGAACCCATAGTGCCTGATGCGTAGAAATCCGGGTGGTAGGATATGAGCGGAAAATCGTCGAAGAAACTCCATCCCACTTATGGTCATGTGTTTTTTCTTTCCTTCATTGCGATAGTCTTTGTAACAGAGCGTAACCGTATTTTCTTTTACATCGGTAATCCGATGATTAGAAATAGCCACCTTGTGGGTATATCTGCCCAGGTATTCTACCACAGTTTTCGGTGATGCAAAAGGCCGTTTGGCATACACCACACATTTGGTTTTAAAAGCTTGTTAGCAATATACTGGGGGACATTAATCTTCTTGCGCAAGACAGCCATAAATTTAGCCCTAAACACCACGCTCAATGCCCGCTTAGGGAAAAGGTACTTTCCTTTGTATTTACATTTTTCCACTTTCCTGAAGGCGTGATCCCTCCCCCCGGAACGATGCAGTGCAAATGCGGATGCCTCCAGAGCTGTTGTCCCCAGGTATGGAGTATAGCTACCATCGCTGTTTTGGCCCCCAGATATTGAGAGTCCTTAGCAAAAGCCTGAATGGTTTGCCAGGAGGCAGTAAAGATGGATGAATAAATTTCTTTGGTACGGTAAAGGGACATGCTTTACACTTTTTTAGGGTGTAATTTGAGATAAAAATCAAATT
>CAZDRA010000260.1:0-3006 GCA_964507705.1 uncultured Roseivirgaceae bacterium
TGATCCCAAATACCCTGCATATGAAAGACCTTAAAATCTCTTCTGGCTTCTGTAACTACGTTTAGTGGAAATGCTACATTTCCAAAATCCATTGTAAGCTGAAGATAGAAAAATGCCCTTAAGAAGTAGGCTGACCCAAGCAGATGGTTTCTTTCAACGTCAGCTTCTCCATCGGGCCAATCCGGATTGTCGATGTAATCAATCACCGTATTGACACTTTTGATCTGCTTGTAATTCTCTGCATAGAATGACCTTGTGCGTCCAGCATCATTATCCCTTCTGTTGGCAGGAGTAGCATAGGTACGCAAATCCACAAATGCATCAGGTTTATCTGTCGCACTGACTACGGATGCATCGCTCATATTGTGGTTAAACAACATTTCTTCGTTGTCACCATTCCACTGGTTAAACACGCCCTTCAATGCAGACTCTAACGCAGTTTGAAGACCAGCAGCATCATTAAAGGTGTTTTCAGGGCTTAGAAAAGACAAGGGTGCTTCATTCAGAAAATCATCACTACAGGAAATCGATAGCAGCATAAATACTGCAAGAATCACTGCTTTTAAACTTTTTATATTTTTCATTTCTATATAATTTTTGATTTAAAATATTTCAGAATCAAAATAGTTTGTCACTACCTTAAAAAGTAAAGTCAATGCTAAATGAATATGTCCTTGGCATCTCTCTTTCTGATTCAGGGTCTCCCAGATTAAATGTTTGCCACTCTGACCATACTGCTGCATTTTCGATATTAAATGCAAGGCGCACACGGTTAAAATTCATTTTTTCCAATATGTTGGCTGGCAAACTATATCCTAGCGAAACATTTTGTAAGCGCACATAAGATTTTGATATCCATGCATTATTGCCGAAGCTGATGGAATTGATCCTTGCAAAATCGTTAATGGGATTGTTCGGAGTCCAGTATGGCATGTTGAACCAGTTGTGGTTTTTGATATAATCCTGACGGTTATTAAACGGAAAATTTGTACCACCTTTATATCCCAACCTGGCAAGGAACACTAAGCCTAAGTCAAAACCTTTCCATTCAAAATCATTCCTGAAAGTAATGTACCATGGATTTTGACTTTTACCGAGGAAGGTTTTGTCATCTACATCAAGATTGCCGTCACCATCCTGATCCACAATTCTGAAGTCTCCAGGGAACAAGCCAAACTGTGCTGCTTCTGCCTCTTCGCCTTTTTGGTATACACCATTCAGCTCCCAATCCCAAATCTCAAATATATTTTCACCTATGAACCATCCATTTTGTAGATCATCTGGTTCTGCCAGTACGGGATTTCCGTTGCCATCCAAGACAGGATTTCCTTCAGAATCTGTAACCTGAATCGCATCGTTTCCTAATGTGGTGATTTTATTTTGCCTGTAGGTAACATTGAATGTGGTTGTCCAAATAAAATCTTGTGAACTTATAATAATACCGTTCAATCCAAGGTCGAATCCTGTGTTTTTCAGATTACCAACATTTGTCCTGGCAGAAGGCAATCCTGTAAGATCCGGTAATTTTTGGTCTAAGAGTAAATCTCTGGTTTCAGATGAGTACACATCTATAGACCCACTCAACCTGTCGTTCCATAACCCAAAATCAAGTGCAAAGTTAATGGCCTCATTCTTTTCCCATGACAGCAAAGGATTGGCTATCCTGGTAATCTCAACATAAGGCGTAGCTACATAGCCCCCATCATAGTTGAGATAAAGGTTGTTGCTTAGGGCAGCATATGCATTGTATGAATCCAAACCACTACTGTTGCCGTTTATACCCCAACTTGCACGGAGCTTCAGGTGAGTGAGCCACTTAGGGCCAGAAGCCATAAAGTCTTCATTGGTGATTGTCCATGCTGCAGATAGTGAAGGAAAATTACCATACAAATTTTCCGCGCCAAATCGTGAAAAACCATCGCGTCTGATTGAGGCTGAAAAATTATACCGATCGGAGTAGGCGTAATTAATTCGACCCATTAGTGCGGTGCGTGAAAATACTTCATCTTGATTAACGTTGAAATCATTGTCAACATCTCTAAATGGAATAGAAGGATTTAGTCCAAAAGCCATTCCACTATAACCTAGTGCTGGTGTGGGTGAAAAATTATTGGTGGTAACATATGTATTCCAAGATTGGGTTTTTTCAGCATTGTACAGTCCGGTCACTGAAAATCGATGATTTCCGAACTCTTTATCCCAACTCAATATATTGTTCCATTGCCATGCAAATGACTGATCATGTTCTCTTACTCCCCGATCAACTGCAGTCTCAGGGTGTCCTTTTTCGTCAAAATCAAACCTTTTTCTTGAGTCAAATCTTGGTGTATAGTCAATTCTGAAAGAAAAACCCAATGGAAGTGTGGCTTTGGCGAACAGAGTAGGGTTGATCATAAACCTATCATAAAGCCTTGTGTTCCATGAGGGATCCTGATAAGGATTACCACGATTGGATCCAGCACTTTGATCGTTTAAATTCTCTCTGGTTTGCTCGGTACCATTTCTCCAGGGCTGATCATAGGGAGATGCAGTACGGTATCCACCATTACTTACCGACTCTTGCCCTTCATTCTGATAGGTGAAACTTCCATTAATACCAACATTCAACCATTCTGCCAATGACACATCCAGATTCAATCGCGAAGTAATGGTTTTGAACGATTCCCCTATCTGAACTGATTCTCTATCACTGTAACCCAATGAATAGTAGTAAGATACGTTCTCATTTCGTCCAGATATACTCACATCGTAATCCTGCCTTACGCCAGTATGAAACAAAAAATCCTGCCAATCATAGGAGATGCCGTTGTCGAAATTCTCTCTTTCATTCTCCCAAAATATAAAATTATCTACCCTGGCACCATTTATAACTGTAGGATCCGTTGCCCCAGGAATTCCGTTTGCAGCAAGCCAATCATCTTGAAATTCAGCGGGTGTAGTATAATAATCTCTAAATTTTGACCATGGTTCTTGAATTAATCCATTGATCGATTCATTCATGTCTGT
>CAZDRA010000261.1:0-2886 GCA_964507705.1 uncultured Roseivirgaceae bacterium
CCGGAATTTTGCGCCGCATGCCATAAGCAATTTATTGACGAAGAAGTAAATAATGTTGGATGGGTTCAGCTGCAAAATCAGTACGATAAGTGGAAAAACAGCAAGTGGAATCATCCCGGAGATCCTACCAAAACCATTGAATGTCGTGAATGTCATATGCCACTAATGGCCGATTCGAATGAACCAGGCAGTGGAGATGACATGGATTATAACCGAACCGAGGATGATGGAAAACACAGAAGCCATCGCTTCCTTGGTGCCAATCAGTTCATGCCTTTAGCCATGGATTTACCAGGGGCTCAAGAGCATGTCGATTTGACTGAAAGTTGGCTTCGGGGTGACTTTGAAATTCCCGAAATAGAAGATAAATGGGTAGATGGCCCGGCAGTGCCAATAGAAATCCTGGCTCCGGAAAAAGTCATTCCGGGTGAAGAAGTGACAGTCACCACGGTATTGACAAACAACAAGCCCGGCCATGATTTTCCTACAGGACCGATAGATATTATCCAGGCCTGGGTGGAAATTATTATTACAGACCAGAACGGCAATGAGGTATATGCTTCAGGTCGAGTAGATGAAGACCATTTTATCGAACCCGGATCTTTTGTATTCAAGGTAGAGCCCGTAGATCAATATGGCAACTTGATAGACAAGCACAACCTCTGGGAAATGGTGGGCGTCAGATTTAACAGGTCAATGTTCCCTGGTTTTTCTGACCAGGCAAATTTTTCATTTTCCTGCCCGGCAGAGGTCAATGCTAAAAAGATGGAACCTGAAGAAAAACAGGCTTTCAAATTCAATGCTCCAAAAGAGAAAATCACTTCACTAAATATCACAGCAAAACTGAAATATAGAAAAATTGATCAGTACTTAATCAACTATCTATTTGGTGATAATTCGGGAATTACCTCACCAATCACGGTGATATCTGAAGACTCCAAAACCATATTGGTCTCTGAAAACAATAAAGACAAAGCAAAGACCATTTCAGATTCCAATTCTTCCTCATCAGACAAAGGTCTGACAAGAATAAATGATTTGGATGAAAAAGAAAATGTAAACTAACCTGGATAATCCAGGAAATAATAATTGATGCATGTAAAGAGTTAGAAATCACGACATTGACAATTACATATATTGTAAATTCAATGTAAATTGGCAGATAGGCAGATTCTACATTATGTGGTTTTTCTATAAAACACCAAGAAAAACCCAGAACCAATTATTTATGGCAAGAAGAAGAACCAAGAGAAAAAAAAGATTAACCACAGCGATTATTTCAGGAAGCATTTTCATTGGAGTTTTAATAGCTTTTTTTATTTATAAGTCAAGCATAAAACAAACATATACCCCTGGCGAAGAAATCCAGGGCTTAAATTCAGAATTATCCAGGAACCTCCCCGAAGGTTATCCTCAAATCACTCTCAAGGATGTGACAATAAAAGCAGGAATAGAATTCAATCATTTTGCTGGTGAGCGAACCATTCAACTTCCTGAAGATATGGGATCGGGGGTGGCATGGGGAGATTATGACAATGACGGTTGGCAAGATTTTTTTGTGACTAATTTTTCAGGATCTATCGATCTTTCCAAAGAAGATCTTGCTCAATCCCCGGCACATTCACAGTTGTATCACAACAATCAGGATGGGACTTTTTCTGAAGTGAGTACAGTTGCAGGTGTTGACCTGCGAGCATGGGCAAATGCCTGTGCATGGGGAGATTACAACAATGATGGTCGGCTCGACTTGTTTGTCTCTTGTTTTGGAAGAAATTATTTATATCGAAACAATGGAGATGGAACATTTGATGAGGTTGGCAAAAGATCGGGCATCAGTAAGTTTGAAAATTTTTGGACGGGCATCACTTGGGGAGATTATAATCTTGATGGAAATCTTGATTTATATGTTTGTGGATATGTCGATTATCAGCCATCTACACACAAAAGTACTGCCCTACAATACAATGCAGAAGTCCCCACCAGCATCAATCCTTCATCTTTTAAACCCATAAAAAATTTATTGCTTAGAAATAATGGGGATGGAACTTTTACCGATGTGGCCATGAAATCAAGTGTAGCAAATGAGACCGGTCGCAGCCTTGCCGCTGCCTGGTGTGATTTTGATGATGATGGATTACCTGATCTGTATGTTGCAAACGACGTATCGGACAACGGGTTATTTCGAAATAATGGAGATGGAACTTTTGAGGATGTGAGCTACACTTCCTTTGTGGCAGATTACAGAGGCGCAATGGGCATTGGAACGGGAGACTGGGACAATGATGGAGATTTTGATATGTTTATCACCCATTGGATCGCACAGGAAAATGCCTTGTACAGCAACCTCATGGCACAACTCAACACCAAAGATATATCTGCAAACAACAGGATTAAATTTATGGATGAAGCAGACAGATTTGGTCTTGGACAGATTGCTCTGGAATTTATTGGATTTGGCACATTTTTCTTTGATTATAATAATGACACCAAACTGGATATCTTCATTGCAAATGGTAGCACATTTCAAAAACGAGATAACCCGAAAGAGCTTATCCCGATGAAGGATCAATTGCTATGGAACCGTGGAAAAAAGGAAGGTTTTTTTGATGTCTCACCGGTAAGTGGGGCTTATTTTAACGATGCCTATGTTGGAAGAGGGACAGCATATGCCGATTATGATAACGACGGAGACCTTGATGTGCTAGTAGTGAACAACATCGGACCTGCAAAATTATTGAGAAATGATGGAGGAAATAAGCAGAACTGGATTGAGATTAAGTTGGATAAAAAGGGCGGAAACCAATTTGGTGTTGGAACAAAATTGCGGTTGGTAACCGGACAAACTGAACAGGTCAGGCAGGTTGGTTCGCAAGGATCTTACCTTTC
>CAZDRA010000262.1:0-2875 GCA_964507705.1 uncultured Roseivirgaceae bacterium
GGCCAGTAGCTGTCATTCAATAATTACAAATACCATCTATTCAAATTACCGAAAGCAGACATTCAACGTCTTTAATGACAGGAGCCTACACAGTAGGCGTCCTAGTTGATTTTATTGTTAGGGTTTTCTCAAACTCACCAATAACCAGCTTTGTATACCCGATTAACTGAGACAAGACTTCAAAAAGCTCGCGTCTATGATTATTGACTTCAACTGCAACTCCAGCTTTTATCTGAAAGTTGCCTGCAGCCTCTTTTAAAGGGCAGTTTGTTATATATTCCATTACCATGTTTCCGTGCATCAGGGGATCAGCATGAATAATTACATTTGGTGGTATATTAGCTTTTGCCTCCTCCTCGGTGTAGAACTGGCAAGTCTGATTAAATGAGATCTCATTAGGGGGCACAAGGAATGGAACAGGCATTCTATGTTTATCAAGGTTGCTAAAGAAATTAAGCGACACAAGGGGATCGAATTCCGGTGAACCATCAACGTCTGGCTTGCCTCTATGATATGGCTGTATTTTTTCTATAAGCTCAGAAATTTCAACTTCTACTTGGGAAATGGTTGACTTGGCAGTCTTAGCAAACTGATGGGGATCAGTGAATATAGGAAAGTATAAGCTACGCGGTTTAGCAGGTGGATCTAAATGTCTGCTTGCGCAAAAGTATATTAAATTATCAAGAGCACTTCTTAGTGTATAGATGATTTCACCAAAATCTAATCGCCAACTCTCTATTGGGATTAACATTCCCTCCATTTCGCATATTAAATTTATGCCATGTCGATTAGGGCGAAGCTCCAAAACCAAAGTAAGTTCATTTGCATCACACCATTCTTCAACCGAATTCTTGAGAGCGATGAATTTAGATTCAGCTCTTTCTAGTTTGGTATGGATTTCAGATGGAATATGCGGCATCGATTTTATAACGATTAAGCTAAGGGGCGCGATATTTTTTCGCGTCCCTGCTTGAGAAAATTATTATAAATCATTTAAATATGAAACCGTATTTTGAACAAATGTATTTAATTCAACTGGAATTCCATTTTCTGATAGATGCTCCAGTGCAGGCACTATCCATTTGTTCTTCTTTTTTTCTCCAAGATCAATCCAGCCTTCCAACTCTCCTACAGGCACAACAAATACACCCTTTGATTTTAATTTTTCAATAAGAGTTTCTACCTTTGTACGTAACTCTGAATCAAGAACTGAAGTACCAGAAGATTTTAATGCTCCCCATTTAGTTGCATCTTTCCTTAATCTATTAAGAGCTCCTCTTGCTCCATTAAAAGTATGCTCGCCATTTTGTAATTGACTTAAAAATTCTTTAACAGACGTGGTTATTGTCTGAATAGCCTCATCATCATCTATATTTCCAATGCTACCTGATAGACTAGCAAGTATATTTAAAGATTTTTGTTCTAACTCAGAACTACCAAGAGATGTTAATATCTTATTTAAATCTTCTTTACCATTTAAAATGTCAACATCCACAATTGTACAACATGGTATATTCGCTTGACTTAAAAGTCCGAGGACGATATGTACTGTTTGTTTATTATGCGCATGTATAAAGAGAATTTCTTGGTTAGACAATTGGTTGTTAGCAACTGTATTATAAAAAACTCGATCAGAATCTGCTTCACAAACAACAACACCCTTGTGAAATAAGGCATCTAATACTCTTTGACTTGAAAGCACTGGAGACTTTATTAAAGATTCAGTAGATTTTGGTGATATTTTTGTAAAGATAGTGTCATCGGCCGTACGATTTAAGCGATATATATCTACGTTTTGATTTGCAGATAATATTCCAGATATAAAATTCGAATTGTGTGTCGAAATTAGCACTTGTCCTGGCATGCCTTCTATATGTTTTGCAATCCAAGACCCAAGCCTACGTGCTTGAGCAGGATGTAGAAAAGCTTCCGGTTCATCTAACAACACGACTCTATCATGTGAAAGTAGCAAGCTAAGCACCACTCCAACAAAGCTTCTAAACCCATCCCCTTGTTCATCCAGTATGGGGTAATTTTCAAAGTACTTAGCGGCATGCTTTGCATTGTCCGGTACATTTTCAAACTTACCTGTAACTCTAAACATTAACTCGATCAGCGCGCTATAATCTAGCTTTATATCTTTTGAAAATGTTTGAGTGAAAGCGTCTCTAAGTTTCTCTTCGATTTCATCGTCAGCTCCGTATAGTGCCTGCAATAAATTTTGTGGTGATACTTTATGTAAATTAGCAGATGGAGATGTTTTTGCTACTATCAGTCTTGACTCTGAATCTAAGTATGAAACTCTAAACTTAGCTAAATTCCCAAGAAGAGACTCAAAACCATTGTTTTCATATTCTGTATAAGCATTCTGCTTTTGAAAGTTTAGTATTTCACTTGTATTTAATTTTGAAGTAATTCCAGAAATTTGGTCTAAGCCAACAGATGTTGGATGAGGTTTAATATCTAGCCCACTAAGAAATTCTTCAAAATTATTAGACGTACTAAATCCTAGCTTATCTACTAATACAGTTTTAGCTAACTGCCCTTGAGTGAATACATTATGTATGTCCTTAAGTGTTTGAGATTTACCAACATTATTTGGGCCAATCAAGATAGTAAATTTCCCTAAAGAAAGTTCTTGCCCAGCTTTTGTTATAAGATTATTGATAATCACATTTTATCCTGATTTATAACTTGTTATAAGATTCCATCGAAGACACCTATTGGTCTTAATATATACCCTTAAATATCGTAATAGGGAATATTTAAGGGGTAAAAGGAGTCATTCAATATATTCTTCTAATATAAATTGAGTAATTGCTTTCAATAAGTATTCACGTTATTTTTATTATCTATCAACGACTGCTTTGGGTCG
>CAZDRA010000263.1:0-2681 GCA_964507705.1 uncultured Roseivirgaceae bacterium
ATATAATTTATTTTGGGGTTGGGAGTGAATCTATGGAATTGTGGGCATATAATCCTATAAATAATCAATGGGCAAAAAAAGCTGATTTTCCCGGAATTGGTAGGTCGCATGCTGTATCAGCAGTGGTTAATGAAAAGGCTATTTTCGGGACAGGGTTGAGTAGTAATTATGGCGCTTTAAGTGATTTTTGGTCTTATGATCCAGTTAGTGATCAATGGAAAACAATCAGTCCATTCAAACCCGGTTCAAGGTGGGATGCGCAGATCTTTAAGATAGGCGACAGGATTTTTTGTGGCGCAGGGCTTCAATATTCCAATTCATCCTCAAGAAACGTGAAAAATGACTTTTATGAATATGATATCAATACTGATACATGGACGTTTATAGGTGATTTTATAGAATCATTATGGCGTAAAAAGCCTATAACTTTCAGTGCTAAGGGAAAAGGGTACCTAGCTTTATTGAATTCTCTTTATGAATTTGATACTTATTTGCTGAAATGGAAACAGGTAGATGATTTGTCGATAAGGATTAGCGAAGCATTTTCTACTGACAACGAAACAATTATTGTAAGTGGTCAGGATGTGTATTATTTCCAACCCTGGTCAGGAAATCTGGTCAAACTACCCTCTTTTTTTCCTGTTGGCCTCAGAGCCGAATATACTGGAACGGTTCTGAATGAACAATTCTATGTTGGCTTCGGAAATATAAATTCCACATGTTCGAATGAGCTATTACAGCTTGACTTAAATGACTACCAATGAAAAATATGACAATTAAATTTATAGGTACAAGCATCTTAATGTTGGGGTTTATATTCAATGTCAAAGCACAATTATTATTAAAAAATAAGCTTACCGTTGACTTAAATTATGGTTATGCAAAAGGAATCGGCAACTCAGAAACAATCGAAAATAGCATAATACTCCCTTCGTTAATGAATAATATGGAAAAAGCTTCTGCTTTTTCGGTTTCCGGTAAATATGTATTTAATAATACGATTGGTGTTAGTCTATCCACCGGTTACGTAAGTTTTAATAATTGGCAAAGCCCTGATAATTCAAATTTATATGAGTCATCAAAACTAAAATTACTGTCCTTCAAACCTGGAATTTTAATTACAACTCCTTTTCAAGAATCCGGTTTACTAAATCGCCTTACTTTCGATATGGTCGCGGGTCCGGCTGTTGGATCATCCGTAATAGATATAGGCAGATCGACAAAATGGGAAAAAAATCCTGATGAATGGGTGGTCGATGATTTAGTAACAAACACAAACAACTATGGCGTATTTCTTGATTTTTCTGCTCGCTTTGCGATAACACAACAAGTTGACTTCCATTTGAACTATGGCTTAAGCAATTACTGGGGCACATCGGCATTAGTATCTGATAAAAGATTTTTAATGCAATATTTTGGCGCAGGAATTGGCTTTCGAATGCTGGTAGATAAGTATTATTTATATGAATAAAATTAATTCATTTTTTATCCTGTTGAGTTTCATCTTTATTTCAAATGCTTCGGCACAGCGAATAGATTTTCTAAATGAAAACCAAGATATAATTTACGATCTTGACATATTTAATAATAAACTTCTTGTTGCTTTAAGTAGAAATAAGGTAAACTATTGGAATCTCGACACAAAAGAAATCATTAGAAGTTACACCTCAGATAATAGGAAGCTAACCTGTCTTGATTTATCAACAGACGGAAAATCAACAGTCATAGGAGATGCGAGTGGATCAATCAAGGTCTTAAAATCCGACACTGATGCTCTGGAATTAACGCAGTCAATTTTAGGGCAAGGTGCAATAACGGATGTAGAATTTAATAAGACCAATTCGCAAGTTGTTGCCTCATTTCAATCCGGATTAATTGTCGTTTGGGATATTAATTCAGGTGAAACCTGGAAAATGCAAAACCATGGAAAAGGTATTATGACGGTTGATTTTAGTGATGATGAAAACTATCTTGCTACCGGTGACGTCAATGGATTAGTAAAAATTTGGGCGATCAAAGAATTAAAAGAAATTGCAAGCTATAAAGCTCATAAATCATGGGTTAAAGATTTATTGTGGTGTGAATCTGATTCTATGATTCTATCTGTTGGTTATGATGGTAAGATTGTTATTTGTACAAATTTTATTGGTTCGACAAACAATTTGATATTGAGAAAAATTGGTAATGCAGGTAAAATATCAAGCGTAGCTTATGTCCCGGAAACAAAATCAATTGTTACCTGCAATCTCTCCGGAATTGTCCGGATTTATTTCCAGTATGGTACTTACACATATAAATCTTCTTACGCCATGCATGCGCTCAAAACAATTCCATCCAAAGATAATTATTCAAATATTGTAGTAGGTACAAATGGAAAAGGCGTAATTATCATAGATTCCAGAGACATGAAATTAAAGAATTATTAGTTTGTCATTCGTCAAAATTATCATTAATCAATTGGTCAGTGATAACCTTTGGGGATTGAATTAGAATCAAGCCAAACTTACTATACTACATTTCTTTACTGGATGATGAACAAATGCCAAAAATTCATGCTTATAATTCCACAGAAGATAAGTATGGGATATGGCTTTAGAAGTTAGTTTATCACATATGGATTGACTCTGGGTAGAAATCCAGATTTTGGATGTGGGGTCGTAGGTTTAATAAGTGAATAATAA
>CAZDRA010000264.1:0-2642 GCA_964507705.1 uncultured Roseivirgaceae bacterium
GAACCGGTGAAACATTTGGGCACTTTTCCTCCTTTGAGAGTTTTTATCTGCGACTCACCGTCACATCTGATGATGGACAGCAAAGAGATTATTCGCGATTTATCTGGTTTGACGACCAGGGAGGTTACAGATTAAGCGAAGAACAAACTGAGGATATCAGCTCAAATACTGCACTGGACATGTCCCTGGGAAACGCATACCCAAATCCTTCATCCGATGAAACATATATACCGTTTAGCGTACAACAAAAGCAGGCAATTAAAATTGAACTGTTGGATTTTAATGGCAAAAGCCTGGCTACATTAGTTGAAGACGAATATGAAAAAGGCAATCATTATATTTCCTTCAATACAGCCAAACTAAAGAAAGGACTTTACCTTTATCAACTGACCGGAAGAGATTTTACAAGTATTAAAAAGATCATCATAGATAAGTAATTTTAGATACGATTTATAAGCAATGGTTCGATTTCAAACCATTGCTTGTTTACAAGTGTCTTTAAATAAATAAACGTCTTAATCATGAAAAATCAAATATATATTTTACTTGGCCTATTCCTTTTTATTGGGTGCGATAAGGAAAAAATTGGAGAGACTTCCATTTCAGAGTTATCTGTATTAATGAATGGGGAACCATGGAAACATGATCCTATTTTCACTGAAAATCAAATTGTCGCCAATTGGGATATCATTGGAGGTGACTCAACGGTTCATATTAGATTAAATAGAGCATATAATAATCCAATTGTTGAATACGTATTGTTTTTTAGAGTCCCATTTAAAACCGGTAAATATCAGTTAATTGTTGATCGTCCCGGAGTTCGTATTGAAAATACTGTTAAAACAGTTTACCATTCCACGATAGGTGGGGATGTGAGTAATGGTAGTTATCATTTATTACCTTCAAATGATAGCTACATTACCATTAAATCGATTGATAGAACCCAAAATATAATCGGTGGTGAGTTTCAGGGCACATATATTGACGGTACCGATACGCTTCGTTTTACTGAAGGGGTTTTTCGAACTTCTATTTATATCCATCAAACCCCTGAATAGAACTGTTTAGTTTAGCATTCAACAAATGCAAGCCATTAAAATTGAACTGTTGGATTTTAATGGCAAAAGCCTGGCAACTTTAGTAGATGGCGAATATGAAAAAGGCGTTCATTATATTTCCTTCAACACAGCCAGACTAAAGAAAGGGCTTTACCTGTATCAACTGACCGGAAGGGATTTTACGAGTACTAAAAAAATCATTATAGATAAGTGATTTTATATACTTAATAAGCAATGGTTTATGAATTTAAACCATTGCTTGTTTACAAGTGTCTTTATATAGATAAACGTCTTAAAATAAAAACTCAAATGTACATGCTGTAAGGAACTTTTAAACTCCTATTAAGGCATTTTAAATAAAATTGGCGGTCATTAAAAACAAAAAACAATGAAACATTTTCTGATTATTTTAACTGTATTATCAATCATCAGTTGCTCAAAAGATGATGAGATAACAAAATCTAAAGGAACAAAATTGATTTCAATTGCATATTTCAATGAAAACACTAATTGGGAAGAAAATTATTTCTATGATTCCAATAATAAAATCTATAAGATAGAAGATCATCGTGCCGGTGGAAGAAGATACGAAATAGAATATGCAGACGGAAAATTAAAACAATATACGGCATATCGTATAGATGATAACGAAAAAATACTCAGAGATTCGATAGTATATAATTCGGATGGTGATATTGAAAAAACATACCACTTTTCGATAAATTCAGGAGAGAATTTACCCTTAGCCCGGATTTATAAATTTGAATATGACGATTCAGGCAAATTAGCTAAGAAATACATTAAAAGAGCCGAAAAATATGAGGAACACAGAAGGTATTATTGGAAAGGAGAAAATATTGAAAGAATCGAGCACCTTAATGGAGCAGGTCGAGTTTACTGGGAATTTTTTTTCACGTATGATGATAAAGTAAATTACGCACGGAACATACCGATATACATCTCTTCCCCAACAAGTGAAAACAACGTAATAAGTTCGAGTGCGAAAGACTATGTCGGAAATTTAGATCCTATGTGTAATCCTTGTAATAGTTCCTACACATATAATGCAGACAATTTACCGGTCAGAATCGCAAAAGATATACGTAATACTCGAATGGAATTACGATATGAATTACCGGCACGCGATACAGAAAAATAGGGAGATGGTATTCTATCCTCCTCAGAGTCACTCGAAGAGCCTGCCTGCCGGCAAGGCAGGGACTCTGAGTACCTGACAGCAAACTCATCAGAGTCCCTTACAGGTGACTCTGATGGGGAAAAGGCGTTCATTATATTTCCTTCAGCACAGCCAAACTAAAGAACGGGCTTTACATGTATCAACTGACCGGAAGGGATTTTACAAGCACTAAAAAGATCATGACCGATAAATGACTTCATATGCCTTTAAAGAGCGATGGTTTGTGTATTCAAACCATCGCTTGAAACATGTGTCATTACATAAATAACGTCTTAAAAATGAAAACTCAAATGTACACTTTTAAACTCCTATTAAGGCATTTTAAATAAAGTTGGCGGTCATTAAAAACAAAAAACAATGAAACATTTTCTGATTATTTTAACTGT
>CAZDRA010000265.1:0-2626 GCA_964507705.1 uncultured Roseivirgaceae bacterium
GAAATAATGGCCGAATACAAACACAATGAGATAGAACAAAAGTGGCAACGCTATTGGGCAAAAAATAAAGTTTTTAGTGCTGAAGTAAATCCCGATAAGCAAAAATTCTATGTTTTGGATATGTTTCCTTATCCTTCCGGCGCTGGGCTTCATGTGGGTCATCCGCTAGGATATATTGCCTCTGATATTGTATCGAGATTCAAAAGAAACAAAAGTTTCAATGTATTGCACCCTATGGGTTTTGATGCCTTCGGACTTCCCGCTGAGCAATATGCGATCCAGACAGGCCAGCATCCGGCCGTTACAACAGAAGAAAATATAAATAGATATAAAGAGCAACTCAAAGGAATTGGGCTTTCATATGACTGGGATAAGGAAGTACAAACCTGCGATCCGAAATACTACAAATGGACTCAATGGATTTTTTCTCAATTATTTAACAGCTGGTACAACAAGGATTCCAACAAGGCCGAATCAATTGATGATCTGGTTGCCATATTTGAAAAAGAAGGTAATGCAAATGTAAACGCCGTTTGCGATGAGGATGTACTTTTGTTTGACAATAAAGGTTGGCATGAATTAACCGAATCAAAAAAAGCCCAAATATTACTCAGCTACCGGCTTACTTACCCCGCAGATGCTCTCGTAAACTGGTGTCCTGAATTGGGTACCGTACTTGCCAACGACGAAGTAAAAGATGGATTTTCCGAAAGAGGCGGATATCCTGTTGAGCGAAAGAAAATGCGGCAATGGATGATGAGGATTACTGCCTATGCTGATCGGTTGGTGGGTAATCTGGAAAAATTAAATTGGTCTGAGTCCATGAAAGACATGCAAACCAATTGGATTGGCAAGTCGTATGGTTGTGAGCTGGATTTTAAGGTTGTTGACAAAGACATAACGCTAGCCTGCTTTACGACAAGACCAGACACAATTTTTGGCGTCACCTACATGGTGCTGGCTCCCGAGCATGATTTGGTCAATGATTTGACCACACCAGACCGTAAGAAAGAAGTTGATGATTATGTGAAAAAATCCATAAAAAGGTCGGAGAGAGAACGCATGACGGAGGTGAAAATTGTTTCCGGTGTATTTTCTGGATCTTATGTGATCAATCCTTTTACCAATAAAAAAGTCCCGCTTTGGATTGCCGACTATGTTTTGGCAGGCTATGGCACCGGTGTGGTAATGGCGGTTCCTTCTGCTGACGATAGAGATTTCAGATTTGCAACTCATTTCAGCTTGCCCATTATAAAAGTTATTGCAGGTACCGAAGAGCTGGACGATCCAACAGAAATCAAGCATGGGAAAATGATCAATTCTGGATTCATAAATGGTATGGATTCCAAAGATGCTGTAAAAGCAACTACATATTTTGCAGAAAAAGAACGCTTCGGAATAGCAAAAGTTAATTATCGCATTCGTGATGCTGTATTTAGCAGGCAACGCTATTGGGGTGAGCCGGTTCCGGTATATTTTTCGGAAGATGGAATTCCTCATTTGATTCCTGATGACGAACTACCGCTCGAATTACCAAAAGTGGATGAGTATCTGCCAACAGAAGCTGGTGATCCGCCATTGGGCAGGGCAAAGAATTGGCTTTACAAAGAGAAATACAATTATGAGTTAACTACCATGCCCGGTTGGGCCGGATCGAGTTGGTATTTTCTTAGATACATGGACGCAAAAAACGAAAATGAACTCGTAAGCCCTGAAGCTGTCAAGTACTGGAATTCTGTAGATCTTTATATTGGCGGCACGGAGCATGCTACCGGACACTTACTTTACTCCAGGTTTTGGAATATGTTTTTATATGACAAAGGCCATGTATTTCACGAAGAGCCCTTTCAAAAACTCGTCAATCAAGGAATGATCCAGGGCAGGTCGAGTATAATTTATAAATTAAAAGATGAGAATAAATTTATCAGTGCTGGATTAAAAGAAGGAAATGATGTGCTGGAACTTCATGTAGATGTAAATATTGTAAACAACGATATACTTGATATTGAGGCATTTAAAAAATGGATGCCGGATTATAAAGGCGCAAAATTTGAATTGGAAGATGGGAAATTCAAATGTGGATTTGCTGTAGAGAAGATGTCAAAAAGGTGGTACAATGTTGTGAACCCAGATGATGTAATAGAAAAGTATGGTGCCGACACCCTGAGAATGTATGAAATGTTTCTTGGACCAATAGAACTTTCTAAGCCCTGGAATACCCATGGCATAGATGGGGTTGCAAAATTTCTGCGAAAACTATGGGGTTTATTTTACGATATAAATGGTAATTTTTTGATATCTGACGAAAAGGCCAAAGCTGAGGAACATAAAGTATTGCACAAAACAATTCAGAAAGTAGAACATGATATTGAAAATCTTTCATTCAATACTTCTGTTAGCGAATTTATGATTTGCGTGAATGCCCTCAATCAGTTGAAATGTCATAAAAAGGAAATCCTTGAAAAACTCCTTGTGGTATTATCGCCGTTTGCCCCACATATTTCTGAAGAGCTATGGGAAAAGCTTGGTCATGAGAAAAGCATAATCTATGCTGAATACCCAGTGTTTAACGCTGCATTTATCAAGGAAGATGAGCATGAATTTCCGATCATGATAAACGGGAAAA
>CAZDRA010000266.1:0-2613 GCA_964507705.1 uncultured Roseivirgaceae bacterium
GGTTTGGTTGGACCGGACTGTTAAAGGGGATGTCTTCGAATCGATTGTCGCTCATGACCTTACTCTGCTTGAGGGAATTCTGCGGGAAATTCCGTGAAATTACTAATGGTAACTGCACAGTATACCTTAAACAGAGATGAGTGACGACTGTATCAGAAGTTCACCTCTGTGATGTAAATTTACCATTTAATTTACGTAACCATATTTCGAGCGATACAGCTCTTCCAATAAATTCTGTCCAGTTCTCGCCAGACATGTGTTTTTCCCATTTATTCAAAATTAGATTTTTGCCAATATATTTCACATACTCACTTTCATCACTATCCAGCAACTGTGTAATAAAAGTTTTACCGGGTTCTACTCGCATAAACCCGGCATAATCTGCCATGAATATATTTCTCCCTAGGGCACGCAAATACACTCTACGTATAACATTTTTATATATTGTACCAAATTTTGGGTACAAATTTGGTTTGCCATGTATCGGAAGGCCTGTATCCAGACATGGAATATTTTTGAATAGATTAGGAAAACGTTTCAGAAGCATTAATCTATATATATACGAATTACGCCTAAGATCTTGAGGGATAGTCATTGCAAGATCAAAAAAATCATTATCAAAAAATGGAAGTCTGACATTATGGTAATTAAGCTCCCTCTTAGGTCCTGATATTATTCTCCGCCGTCCACGGTTCAAAATAAGATCTATTTCTGACTGAGGATTATGCTCTAAATAGGACCCACCTATTGTCGCGTCACCAAGAAACCCATCTAACTTTACGTCAAATGTATTTTGGCTCTGCTCTAAAGAAATCACATTATGCAAATTATTAATTCCCGGTACCCCATCGGTCCAGCATATTGCATCAGCTCTTCCCTTTAGCCAATTGCGTTCATTTATCTCATAGATTGTATGATTTATATTGATTTTGGCTGCCAATTTTCTTGCGATGCGGATTTCTTCTGAATCTTTGTTACCAAAAGTGTAAGTTGATGCTTTTATCCCCAGCTCATCCACTGCGGCAAGAAGAGCGCGAGAATCTAAACCACCACTAAGGCCAATACCAATTCGCTCCCCATGATGAACTTGTCTGTTAACGGCCGTTACAAATTTTTCACCTAACTCATCAACCAGGTCATAAATATCATCATTTCTTACTATTGGTGTTATGTTCGTTATGTCAACATATTTTTCGATGTTAATGGCGCCAGTATTTAAATCCCACGTGACAATCGAACCTGAAGGAACAAGATTTATATCTTCGAACCATGACTCATTCCTTAGTAAATACCCATTATCCAAAAAATTTTTTGGGGCTGATGGATTAATCGAATAATTTACAGAAGGATGCTTTAAGATAGCGTTTTGTTCCGAAGCAAAAATAAATATCCTGCCAATATAAGTATAATACAAATGCCGTAGACCATAGCGATCAGTGATTAAATGCAGCTTGGCTTTTTGTCGATCATAAATAATTGCAGCAAAAAAACCATTAACTTGCTTTAGGTCTTCTTTAAATGTTTGACCTATATATGCATTATACAAAACTTGTAAGGCAGACTGCGAGCCAGCAACTTCTGGATTAATATCTACACTTTTAAAGCTATATATTTCCCCGTCTATCAATATACGTATATTGTCATCATCGAAAGAACTCTCATTAACATTAGATTCAAATGCGTTAACATATGAAACAGAATAAACACCATTATTAAGTATTGGACCCGCACTTTGCCAACTTCCGTGGGTAATTTCTTCCTGCATTGTAGTCACTATATTACTAGAAGTATCTCTAGGGTTGTCTGAGCATATTCCTATGATTCCGGGCACTTTTCACTCCTTGAATTAAGTTGTAATTTAATTTACTAGAAGCTTTAAGATTGTCTTAATTGACAAAATCAAGTTATTGATACTTTCACTGGTGTCCTAACGTTCAAAATTTCGCTGTGCTTTTGTGCGCAAGTCATTGATGATATTAGTCGTTACTTTGAGCATAGCTTTCAAGTCGGTAACGCTCCGTAAACACATTTCATGCGTATATGTGGCGCTAAATAAATGTTGATATATCTAAGGTATGGACCACTAGCTATGATACTTTAATTTTTTTCTGGGGTATTGACAATACCCCCTGTGTCAGGATTGTTGTTGCTTCCCCTTGGCGGGGTAATATAAGCAGACGAAGGGAGTGAAAGGTACTGCCCTCAACGGCCTTCATGCGGTTTGAATCCTGAGTTATCCCCGCGAATCCTCAAGATAACATACTGAAAATTAGGCAAATGACAGGTTTTTATGGCAAAGTTTGATTAAATTTGTTCAGCACAAACTGATTTTGAATTTGCCGTGAAAGCCGTTAAATTATGGAATAAAAATTATCCACGGTACGTCCTGGGACGGGCTACGAGAAAAATCCCAATTAACTAATGCTGGAAGCGGGAATTTAGTCCTGTATCGGCGCTGCTAAAATCTCACCTCCGATGTCTTTTTTCTTGTTGCCCGTAACTCTCCGTCCCCTCTTCACTTGATATCAGATGCGCATAAAAAAACCGGAGTCGAGAGGCTCCGGTTTTTTATTGAGACAGACCGAAGTCTGTCTCTTTACCATCCACTGTTCT
>CAZDRA010000267.1:0-2597 GCA_964507705.1 uncultured Roseivirgaceae bacterium
CCGCATTATTCGTAATGCCAACTTTTGAAACCAATAGTAACGTGAAAGATTCTGATGTACGCCCCGGTAATCGATTTAGTATTGAATACGGAGTAAGCCAGTACCTTACATCATGGTTAGAACTTGAAATATTAAACGGCCATAATTTGCAGATCAGTGATGATAAAGGCGATGATGTTTGGTGGGATAATACTCCGTTAGAATTTCGCGACCAAGCCAGTACAGTAAGTTTTGGCGTTGGTGCCTGGCCCATGGAAGGACAGTTAAACATCCGTTTAAAATACGCAATGGATTATGGCGTAAAGCAACGATACAAAAGTAATTTCTGGTCTTTTAGTTTAATTTACATACCGGGGATCCTGAATGGCAAAACGACATCGGAGGGTTAGTTGAAAAGTGAACAATCACTATTTGTTTTAATTGAGTATTGATGGTTAAGAAATTACTTTTACTTGTAATGATATCTTTTTTTGCAGGTGACATAATTGCACAAAACGATTCACAGGTAAACCATCAAATCTGGATTGACTTTTACCCGCATTATTTTAAAACGGAAAAATTAGAATATTATGGAGATACGGGTTATCGAACTATCATAGGAGAAAGAAGTTGGAGCAGAATATATGTACGTCCATCGGTAAGGTATCACATAAGTAAAAAATGGGAGCTTCAAGGAGGGGTGGGGTTTTTCTACATATTTAACACGAATACTATTGATCAATTTGAAGTGAGGCCCTGGCAAGGAATACAATTTAACGGACCTGGATTTAAACGGATTAGTTTTAAAAATTCGCTTAAATTAGAGGAGCGCTGGTCGTACTTAACCGATACTTGGGATGCCAATTTTGAATTTAGGCTGCGTTTTAAGATTTCTGGCTCTATTGCTTTGCGCAATAAATGGGCCATCCCATTTTATGGGGAAGCTTTTTTGCCACTCACCGGCAAAGTTGAGGAACTTTTCCAAAATCAGGGAAGGGCAGGAGTTGGCCTAAGTTATAAAGCTTCGAAAGATTGGAAACTTGCTTTTTTGATGAATTGGCAACGATCTAAAGCGGGACAAAATGCTGAGGTTGGTGTTTCGGACTATGTATATCAACTTAAATTTATAAAAAATTGGAAAAGGCTGATAGGAAAAAATATGTAATGGATTTCCTATTTAACAATTTGTACAAAAATAAATTATTATAAACTTTAAATTATTAGAATTATGTTAATCGGGTTAGGATTATTTGTAGTAGCAATGTTGTTTGGAGGAGATTCTCCTTTTGTTATTCCCAAGTTGGATAATTATGTAAAAACTCATGTCGTGGATGATGGCAGGAAAGAGATTGTATTGGAATATTTAAAGGATGCTAAATCAACAAGAAAGGCAAGTAAAAAAAAGAATGCCAAATATATTAAAGAGTTTAAGGAATTGCTCAAGTCGAGAGAAACCACAAGAGAAGAGTTGGAATTGACCATTCAAAATATTAAAGATGCTCAAGCGATTTCAGATCAGGCGAATATTAAAGCAAATATCGAAGCTCAAAAAAATATTACTGCCGAAGAATGGGATGCCATCAATGTTGACATTGCCAAAGAATTAGCAAAATCAAACAAAAAGGCAACTAAGCTCAGTAATAAGTTGAGCAAACCATATGAAAAATGGAAGGTGAAAATTGCGAAGACCATTGTTGATGAAGGCAAGAAAGAAAAAGCTGTGGCTTCTGCTGAAAAACTGAGAGTGCTTTATTTAAAAAACCGAGATTCGATACAAAAAGAAGTGGCAAATAAAAACTCCATTTTGTATCAATATGAAGCTTCAAAAGAGGAAGTGGATAAGATGCAAGATAAATTCATGACTTTATCTGAGGAGGTGTTGAAGGCAGCTATCGATACTCATTTTGAGTTAGTTGAGTTAACTACTGAAGACGAGTGGAAAAAGATATTGTAAGTACTATTAAATGAAGGAATCTTTAAGCTGACCGAAGTTGTCGTCATGTTTTCTGTTATATCTGATAATAAACATTTTCATATAGGATGAAATAGAAGTGAAATTACGCATGAGCATTTGTGCCATCAATATCATAACTTAGTAAAATCCTGAAAATACGTTTTGTCATGTGTTTACTATTATTCTTAGTGTTCAAGAAGAAAGTAAAATAGTTAATAATACATCAAAATTTTTAAATTGAATAAAATGAGGCCATTAAGAAACTTACTTTTAGATAATAAAATACTCGTGTTTTTAGTGCTATCACTTTTATGGGGGAATGTTGTTTTTGCTCAAAAAGAATCTAAACCCAAGTTGGTGCTTCAAATCACCGTTGATCAGCTCCGTGGCGACTTGCCCACTAAGTTTATGAAAAATATGGGCGATGGTGGTTTTAGGTATTTGCAAGAAGAAGGTATCTGGTACACCAATGCTCATTATGGACACTCCAATACCGAGACGGTCGTGGGCCATACCACCCTTGCCACCGGTGCTGACCCTGCTGTGCACGGCATGATTTCCAATGTATGGCTCAATCGGGAAACCGGTAAGCTGTCCTATAATATCGAGGATGATCGCTATCCAATTATATCTGAAAATGCCGATGTAAATGACGAAACAGAAA
>CAZDRA010000268.1:0-2581 GCA_964507705.1 uncultured Roseivirgaceae bacterium
TACCCTGTTTTTAGCACTTCACAAAAGCAACAATTAAAAACTGGAACATCGAGTTTAAGACAAAAAGCTACCTGATTACTCATAAGTCTCAGCTAAATTTAGAAGGAATACGGCTTTTTCTCTTAGCCCTCCCTTGCTGGAGAAGGCTAAAAGCAAGTTTTTTGTAGATTAGTATTGGCTGAGACTATAACGTAATCAGGACCATTTTTAATGAGTATAAAAGGCTTTTTTTTTCCTTATGTTCAATTTTTCTTACGAGTCACTTTAAATAATTAACAACAAAAACTGCACATGATACGGTAATACCTAAAGACCAAAACATAAACCAATCAAAACGCCGCTCAACTTGCTCAAAACATTTGTCAACTTGTTCGAAACGCTTATTCATTTCCAGCTGCATCGTTTCAAAACGTTTGTCCATTTGCTTAAAACCTTCGAGCATCAATTCTCGTTGATGCTTTAGTTTTTCCTCAACTCTAATGGTTCTTTCTCGCAAATCAATTTCAAACCGAACATTTGCATTTTTAAGCTCAGGCATATTTTTAATTGCTTTATCAACGATGCTTTGAATTGTTTCAATATCTTCTTGCACTAAAGCCATAATAAAAAACCACCTATCTATTTATATCTTTACAGTATAGCAAAGTACAATTCTATTGTTAATCAACCGCCCAGCTTAAGAAATTAAAAATAAGAGCACCGACCCCTTAAATAAAAAAATTGAACCAGGACTAAATTAAGACTAAAATAAAACCTATCGTATTGCACGGAAAAATAGCATGAAATATTCAACCCAAATAAAACCCATTAGTTACCTAAAAAGCCATACAGCTGAAATTGTAAAACAGTTAACAAAAACTCAAGAACCATTACTCATTACTCAAAATGGTGAAGCGAAGCTTGTCGTAATGGACATACACAGCTTTGAAGAACGCGAAGAAACACTTGCCCTATTAAAAGCATTAGCAATTGGAAATAGGGAAATAGAACAAAGTAAGTTTCGTAATGCAGAAGAAGCGTTTACTGAAATTGATAACCTTAATTGATCTATGAATCATAAAGTCATCATACTAGCATCTGCAGAATATGATCTAAAAGAACTTAGGTTCTATATTATTAAGAACTTCTCCATCAAAACCTGGCAAAATACTTATAACAAAATAAAAGAAACTATTCGAAACCTAAAAAAATTTCCTTATTCAGGTTCAATTCCTGAAGAATTAGAAAAATTAAACCTAAACCAATACAGACAAGTTATCTCAGGAATGAACCGAATTATCTACGAAATACGACAGGACAATATTTACATCCATATCATTATTGATTCACGAAAAAGCTTTAAAACGCTAATTCAACAACGGTTTTTAAGAGATAACTAAGGCCAGGTCCGCATTAATAAATTTCCTACCTCAATATGTTCATTGCGTTGTATTTTAAACTATTTAAAATTTAGAAGAGCCAAAACCTTATAGTCCATCTTTGAAGTTCAAAATCCAGACCTTTCCACCACAAAGTACCCTTGATTTAACAGTTCACCCTTAACGTCTTTATTCATGTAACAAATATTATTACTGTAGCTTAAATCCCAAACAACCCAACCAGAGTGACGAGCAAAAGCAATCATAAAAGGCTTTCACCTCCCCCTTTTCTAAAGGGAGATTGAGGGGGGGGTTTATAAATAAATAGGGTATTGATATTAATAGCTTCAACGAGAAAGACCAAAATACAAACCCCAACTCAATGATTACATTATCACCTTTTTGAGTGTTAATTAATCATACAAACGGGAGATACACAGAAGGAATAAGAAGATCAGAGCTATTGATTAGTTTTGATCCACTACCCATTTTCTTTTCAACGCCAAATCATACCAAAATCAACATAAAAATCACATTTTCCAATATTAAACTTAACAGACTCAACGCTATAAGTGGTCTACCTTGTCATTAATGATGAGGCAATACTATTAAGAATAGGGAGTCATGCTTAATTATTCAAATAAATTCAATCCTGTAGAGTCATCATTGGCTCAGTTATTAAATTTCATGGCCATATACAAACCACAGGTTGATATTTAAGCAGGACAGGCAAAGTTTACATACCCACCTTAACCAATATTGATAAATATAAAGGCTTTGACCTCTTATACACTTGTAGGGGCAATCCTTTATGGTTGCCCCTTTATAGGCCTTAATCCTTTCATGAACAGGGGTTTAAATTCACTCCGACCATTTATATATTTAATTTTTTTTACGAGTCACTTTAAATAATTAACAACAAAAATAGCACATGATACGGTAATACCTAAAGACCAAAACATAAACCGATCAAAACGCCGCTCAAATTGCTCAAAACGCTTGTCAACTTGCTCAAAATGCTTATCAACTTGTTCAAAACGCTTATTCATTTCCAGTTGCATCGTTTCAAAACGTTTGTCCATTTGCTTAAAACCTTCCAGCATCAATTCTCGTTGATGCTTCAGCTCTTCCTCAACCCTAATGGTTCTTTCTCGCAAATCAATTTCATACCGAACATTTGCATTTTTAAGCTCAGGCATATTTTTAATTGCTTTATCAACGAT
>CAZDRA010000269.1:0-2577 GCA_964507705.1 uncultured Roseivirgaceae bacterium
CCAAAGGTTTTGGCAATATGGACAATTCCTGTACCATCTTCTGTTGATACAAAATCACCTGCCAATACCGTAAGTGCAGGCTTACTCAATGGCACATATGGCAATAGTTGTTCAAACTCCTTACCTACCAGATCTCTGCCAATGAAATTATCGACAATTGTCCAGGGGATAAGTTTATCTCCGCCATTGTAGTCATTGAAATTCAAACCTTCAGACTTGGCATTAAAATAAACCGAAATGCGAGTCTTGGCGAGAATCACATTTATAGGTTGAAAAGTGTATTGATTGAAAGTTTTGATTTTTACATATTCAATCTTTTCACCAACTGCCAAAGAGTTGTTTGCCGGTAAAGTCCAGGGAGTTGTAGTCCAGGCCAGGAAGAAATCATTTTCAGATTCTTTGACTTTAAATTGGGCTACGAGGGAGGTGTCTTTTATATCCCGATAGGCTCCGGGTTGATTTAATTCATGGGAACTCAGCCCTGTTCCGGCAGCTGGGGAATACGGCTGAATTGTATAACCTTTGTACAAAAGCCCCTTATCGTAAAATTTCTTAATCAAGTACCACAGGGTCTCCATGTACTTCTTATCAGAGGTGATATACGGATTGTCCAGATCTACCCAATATCCCATTTTTTCTGTGAGATCGTCCCATTCGCCTTTAAACTGCATGACAGTCTCGCGGCATTTTTGGTTGTATTCTTCAACAGATATTTTCTTTCCAATATCTTCTTTGGTGATGCCCAGTTGCTTTTCTACCTGAAGTTCTACAGGTAGCCCATGTGCATCCCATCCTCCCTTTCGCTCCACCTTGAACCCTTTCAGGGTTTTGTATCTGCAAAAAATATCTTTGACAGCTCTCGAAATCACATGATGAATCCCGGGTGTGCCGTTGGCAGAGGGAGGACCCTCATAAAAGGAAAATTCCTTTTGCCCTTCCCTGTTTTTTAATGACGCCTCAAATATGCTGTTATCTTTCCAGTGGGTTAATATTTCTTCCCCAACCCGGGCTAAATTCAGATTCTTATTTTCCCTGTATTTCACTATAAAATAATCTCAATTATCAATCAATTCTTCAATTCTTTTGCCGTTCCGATTCCATTCTCCTTTACTTTGATCTTTTTGAGATTTATCTCTTCATCTTCATCTTCCTGGTAAAATTCATCGTATTGCTCTATCAATGGGTGGGCATCTTTCTTTCGCTTACCATCATCAAACACCATGAGCAAAGCCGGTAAAACGATGAGATTGGCAAACATAGCAATGAGCAAGGTGGTTGATGTCAACACACCCAACATGATAGTGCCAATAAAATCTGATCCCGCAAAAATGATAAACCCTGCAAACAATACGACAGAAGTGTAGATCATACTTGCTCCGGTTTCTCTAATGCTTTTACTTATGGCCAATGGAACAAAAAATTTATTTGCAAAAAGTTCTTGCCTGTACTTTGCCAAAAAGTGAATGGAATCGTCAATGGATATGCCAAAGACTACGCTAAATATCAGAACAGTGCTGGGTCTTAATGAAACATCAAGATACCCCATCATTCCAGCAATAATGACAAGTGGAATTAGGTTTGGGATTAACGAAATAAGAATCATTTTAGGGCTCTTGAATAAAAAACCCATTATAATAGCGATAATAATAAAAGCCAGAATTAGACTTTTCCGGAGGTTTCGAACTAAAAATTCATTGCCTTTTACAAACATCAAGGTTGTTCCCGTTGCTTTTGCTTTAATATTAGTGTCACCAAATATTTCATCTATTTTTTTATTCACAACATTAGTCAAAAGAGAATCGAGTTTGATAGATCCGATATCTGCGACTTTAAGAGAAATCCGCATTACTTGCTGGTCGTCATCGACAAATGTTCTCAGCAATGAGCTTTGCGTTTTATCTCCGGAGAAGTATCTCAAAATAAAATTTCGGTCAGAACGAGTTGGTAAACTATAATATTCTGGGTTTCCATTATAAAATGCTTGCCGAGAGGCTTTCAGCATACTTACTATTGATATCGGTTTTGAAACATTTTTTTGCTCGGCTAAAAATTCTTCAAGCTTATTTACTTTAGCTAAAAACGGTTGACGAAGCACTCCTTTTTTCTTGCCGGAATCCACCACAATCTCAAGCGGCATAATACCACTAAAGTTTTTCTCGAAGAATTTGAGGTCCAACTTTACTTGGCTATTTTCAGGGACATCATCTACAATATATGATACAGCTTGCAATTTCGAAGCACCGTATATTGCAATAACAACAACTACTCCTGTAAACACAAACACCCTGTATCTGTGGCGATGCACCAACAAATCCAATGCTGTCAATACCACATCCAGAGCTTTGAATTTCAGATGTTTTAATTGCTTGCCATGAGGAGTAGGTAAATAGCTAAAAACAGCAGGTATTAGAATAATACTGACAAGGAAGGTAGCCATAATATTGATACTGGCTACAACACCAAATTCTTGAAGATCTTTGATCCCAGTAAAAGTTAATACCAAAAATCCTACTGCTGTTGTGCAGTTGGTGATAAAAGCTACCAGACCAACCTTTCTAATCACATGACTCAATGCCC
>CAZDRA010000270.1:0-2556 GCA_964507705.1 uncultured Roseivirgaceae bacterium
GACATGGCCCTGGCATACCAGCTCCCACATTCATATTCATTAAAAGGATTCCGGTTTTTACCAGTGTATCTTTTGCGGCAGGTTCGCACAATCTCCAACCCTTCTTCAACCATACCTTCAAACATCAAATGAGCGGCTACCTGATATTCAATACCTGTCCAAACCTCATTGCTGTAAACAAAAGGTAATGTTGGTTCATTTCCATTGGGCCAAGTGCAAAGCAACAGGCCGCCATCATTTCCCAAAGCATAGGAAGGCCGCTGGGGATTGATATGTTTAGATAAATTTTCCTTCAAATTATAATTATGTACCGCTCTTAAATGACTTTTCACTTTATCGGCAGATAAAATTGGTTCTCCGATACCGCAAACTTTCGCCATCCAATCACCTATGACGCCATCCGAAAGACAGCCTGTTCCATACTGGTATTTAGGTCCTTCTTTTTTAAATAGTTCAATCGCCTCGGGAGAGTAATCAATATTCCATTGGCCCTTTACTGATTCTACAGGATTCTTTGACCTCAAGCCTTCCCATTGAACTTTTTGAATAAAATATTCACCGTTATAAAGCTCTGATTCTGTGTATAACTTACCCTTTTCATATAATTTTTTATAATATGAAATGTCTTCATTGAGGACTTCGCCCATTTTCATAAAAGCAATCAAAGCACCCAAATAAAAGCTTGTGCACATACCGTCGGCTCCCCAAAATTCTATATCATAGGTGTTGTGATGCGGCTCATTTAAAACCCCTTTATGTCCGGGATCCCAGGTTTCAATGCAATAATCCATGCTTTGCTTCATTTGCGGCCAAAGTTTTTTGAGCCATTCACTATCTCCGGATATTCTCCAATCGCGATAAACCTTTAGTATGCCACCAAGCTGGCCATCGGCTGCAGCATGCCGGCCGGTATCAGTAGGACGTATTGGTAGGGACGCCCGAAATTTCTGATATCCCTGACTATTTTGATTTTCATGAAATTCGGTCTCCCGTAATGCTCGCTCAAGCGAAGGGAATAAATGAGGTATGGCCTGGGCATAATTCCATACGTGTGAACACGAACCGGGACAACATCCTGAATTGTCACGAGAGCCCTCCCAGGCCCAAAGACGGCCATCGGTCTGACGCAACACTGTTGGTGATTTTAATATAGTCAAGTTAGCGGTAATCGCCTCCATCACCTCGTTTGGTAATGTTGATTCGTAGAAAGACGTTGTAAACAATTCGGTTTTCTTGCGGAGATCGTCATACCTATTTCCCCAGTAATCTGCCAGTTCATGGATGTTATTAAATTGCCCGGCATACCAGGGAACATGTGTTCTTGAGCTACAGCAACTACCTTCTGTTTCAGGAACTTCAGCACCCTTCCTTAAATTACTCTTAGGAACATACCAACAAAACTTGAGTGTGATGGTTTTTTCTTCATTTGGTTTTAGCGTAAAAGGTACGTAGAGTGACGCCCCGGGAACTGTACCATCAACAGGTGAATTTTCAACTATTTTACCGTCCTGGACATTTTTCCAGGTAATGGTTTGGGGGTCAAACTGAACGCCTCTGAACCACCGATGGTTAACCTTGACATTTTCATCATCAACAAAAAAAGCAAAGCCTCCTTCATGATGCGGGTTTTCATCCGTACCATCCTGCCATAAGAGGAAGCCATTTTTAAATTCTTTTATTGAATCACCGGGCTCGAAATTATTACCCCAGTCTGGTGGAAGTGGAATCTGCATAAAATTTTCAGAATGAAAAGAGTATATGCACTCCCTGGATTTGTCAGATGGATTGGAAAAATGATACTCTAATGCACCTGTTGGCAAGCTTGAATCATCTTCCTGTCCCGGAACAAAAGGACTCCATCCGGTTATCTCAACTTTAATTGGAATATCTTCATCCTCAAGTTGGATTTCTCCAAATGGGAATCTGCTCAAAAAAGTTGACTCGCTAAACCTTGGTAGGCCATAAGTTGTTCTGGCCAGGCCTAAACTACTTTGGGGTTTTCCAAAATACTTCCTTTCGGGCACCGGGCCTTGCAGCACTTTGGCAATGTTTTCACCTTTGCCCTTGACTGTCAGAGCGGCATACATAACAGGTTCATGATGGATATCGGGAGTATTTCTAACCGACACATGAGAGATGGCACCTGTGCCTTCCAGACAAACCATACCCGCACCCATTCCGCCAATGGGGAATGCAAGGCGATTTAGATAACGTCCGGTATAAGTGCCATTAAAATCATGAGCTGCTTTGTAATCTGTTGACGCCTTTTCATGTTTCTCATGTTTCTTGTCCTCCGTCAATTCTTCAGCCGATAGCGGTGTGGATAAGGGCGATATCAAACCAACTCCTGTTGCTGCAGATAGTTTTTGTAAAAATTTTCTTCTCGATCTCATGATTTCTTCATTTATAGTGTTTCATCGCCTGATAATCAAATATGACCCACAAGCAGATTAATTATTTTACAATATCCTTATTATTGATATTCAGCCCCTTATAACTTTATAGAAAGACACTAACTACATCGGCACACACTTAATCAATAAGTAATCGTCAAAA
>CAZDRA010000271.1:0-2551 GCA_964507705.1 uncultured Roseivirgaceae bacterium
TATACCATCGATTTCATTTTTCGGATCGAATACATGTCCGTTTTTTAAGAGAATATCAATGTCCTGAGCTATTAAATTGGACGGAAAAATCCAAAATGAATAAAGGAGGCAAATAATAGCTATTAGTGGCAAAATAGAATTGTTGGAATATTTTCTTACCATCGTTCTATATTATTAAAATTCTCGCTATCTATCGAAGCCTACAATCATCAACTTGTGTATCCTTAACTTTCTACGGCAATGCCGGTTTCAAAGTGTCATATAGTTATAAACAAAACATTAACAACATGATGTAATTCTACAAGTATGAATTAATTCGGTATAGCAAATAAACTTTTTTTGTACAATTTATCCAATGTAAATTCAATAATTCCGAGGTCTGTCTGCTACTGGCAGCAAACTCAAATAACTCAAACCAATCCAGCAAAAAACAACAATCTGACTCTTCGTACTCATGGATATTTAAGGCTTTTTCCCTTGTTGGGATTTTTGCAGATAACAGACAGATGCCGGAATAAATCCGGCAATACTGATATGGCCAGCAATGCTCACCCCCGATTGTCCCCGGATACCGTTCCGGGGCCTATCTGCTCATACCACAAAACTCAAATAACTCAAACCAATCCAGTAATAAGCAACAATCTGACTCTTCGTACTCATGGATATTTAAGGCTTTTTCTCTTGAAGGGATTCTTGCGGATAGCTGACAGATGCCCCGTCGCGGCGGACAGGCGGAACAGGCCTACCTTCCGCAGGCAGGTCCGGCAATGCTGAATAGCTGGGTTGGTGTACATTAACCTATTTCCGTGTTGCTAACAAATTTGCATTTTATACTTAATTTCATTAACTATAATATTCGAAACTCATATTTTACCATAATTCCTGCACAATTGAATTTATACAAAAAAAGAGACAATCTTATCTAAATAATTATGCATGTTTCTACTATAAAGCGCCATCATTTTATTTTGATAAATGCCATTTTAATTTTTGCACTATCTTCTTGTACTCCCTCAAAAGATAAGGAATCAACCTTTCCAAAATTAGAGTTAGAACAAAATGGCGGTTTGTATTTGCCTGAAGGATTCACCGCAGTTCCTGTAGTTAATCATTTGAAAGGTGGAGCAAGGCATTTGGCAGTCAATGATGTTGGAGATATTTATGTGAAATTAAAACAACCTCACGAACTTGGAGGAAACGCAGTATTGCGAGATACTGACGGAAATGGAAGCGCCGATAGTGTCGTATTTTTTGGGGAATACAAATATTACGGAAGACTTGGTACAGGGATGAGAATTCATAATGGATATTTATATTATAGTTCTCAGGTCACTGTATTCAGACAAAAATTGATTCCCGGCCAAATGCTCCCCGACCCAAAGGTTGAAGTTATATTTACAGAACAAAATAAAAAGAAGTCTCGCCAGCATATTGCCAAACCCTTGGCTTTTGATGACAAGGGACATATTTATATTCCTTTTGGTGCGCCTTCCGATGCTTGTATGGAAAATGACAGGACACCCGGTGGTGTTGGTTTGGATCCTTGCCCTCAATTAGAAAACTTTGGAGGCATATGGCAGTTTGATGCAAACAAGCTCAATCAAAATCAAAAGGACGGTAAAAAGTTTGCAAGCGGAATTCGTAGTTTGGTGGCACTTGATTGGAATACCACTGACAATAATCTCTTTGCCGTGATGCATGGTCGCGATGGACTAAATCGTTATTTCCCGGAAAAATTCAACCCCTGGGAAAGCGCACTTTTACCATCTGAAGAGTTTATAAAAATAACCGAAGGATCTGACTTTGGATGGCCATATTGCTACTTCAATCAAATGACGGGTGAGAAAGTATTGTCTCCTGAATATGGTGGTGATGGTATTGTGATTGGAAGATGCGATTCATTTGATAACCCAATATTGGGATTTCCAGGTCACTGGGCTCCAAATGATTTGCTATTTTATACAGGTGATCAATTTCCCGAAAGGTATAAGCATGGTGCATTTGTGGCATTTCATGGCTCTACGATTCGTGCCCCCTACCCGCAAGCTGGATATTTTATAGGGTTTGTGCCATTCGAAAATGGTCAACCATCCGGAGATGTTGAAATCTTTGCCGATGGATTTGCAAGAGTAGATACCATAAAAAATGTAAGTGATGCTGTATATCGACCTATGGGCCTGGCCATCGGACCTGATGGCGAATTGTACATTGGCGAAACGGAAAAAGGTACTATCTGGAAAGTCATGTTTACAGGTGATAAAAAAAGTTTTGGTAATCGCCAATTATCTAAAATGAAGGAAAGAGAAAAGTTACCACATTTCAAAACCCCCGATGCCGAGGCAGATCACCTTTTACTGATCAGCTCACCGGCAGCAAAGATATATTATACTTATTGTGCTGCTTGCCATCAAGCCGATGGCAGAGGTGATAGGGCACGCTATCCGACATTGGTAAAGACAAAATGGGTAAATGGTGATAAGGAACGACTCATTGATATAATATTGAATGGTATGGAAGGTGAAATAAAAGTCCACAAACGAACCTACAGCAA
>CAZDRA010000272.1:0-2530 GCA_964507705.1 uncultured Roseivirgaceae bacterium
ATTCCCAGCACATCAACTTACCAATTCATATCTTTGGCAAGGTTTTTAATTTTATAATTCTATTATTATTTCAACTATGGCATTAAGCAATTCGGTTTACATAAGCGATGTTGATAATTTGAGCGATGCGAGATATGCTGCAGGCATGGGAGTTGATCTGATTGGGTTCAGGCTCGACCCTCATGACGACAGCTCGTTGAGCCCTGAAAAGTTCAAAGAAATATCAGAATGGATTTCAGGTGTTAAAATTGTTGGTGAATTTGGAGATGCAACCCCAGAAGAAGTAGAAAAAGAACTAAACAATTTTAATGTAGATTTTCTACTCATCGCTGATGAATCTCAAATCAATGCCTTTGCGCAGCTCGACAAGCCGCTTATTCTTAAAATCCCGATTAACGAGAAAACTAAAGACACCCTGGCTTCTACGCTTAATTATTGCTCCGGAGCTGTTGAGTATTTTTTGTTGGAATCGGAATTGAAAAAGCTTGATAAAGGTGAGATATATTTCATTGCTAATTATGCATCAAAATTTCCAATAATTCTCGGTTTTGGTATTGAGGCCGGAAATGCAAAAACTATTGTAAACGAATTAAACCTGAAAGGGATTTCGCTAAAAGGTAGCTCAGAAATTCGCCCCGGATATAAAGATTTTGATGAAATGGCAGATATACTTGAGGTTTTGGAGGTGGATTAAAACTCAGGGAATGGATATGGGTATTCTGCCTCTTCAATACTTTGCTCAAGCTTTTCAGTAATTATTTTGTCATCCGAATAGGCGTGGTATGATCTTTTATACGTTTGGTGAAAATAATCTGCCAGCCAGGGCGGCTCCAATACTTTAATCGCTGTTCGTTCAGGATGTGGATATTCCAGCATATTAGGATTGAAGTTCCACGCATTTTGCCGCAACAACTCATAAGCAAATTCGTGGTTAACACTTAATTTATATTTAAAAATCGTGACCTTATCATTTTCAGATTCCACTTCCTGAGATAAATGTAAAGGCAAACTTTTCAAATACTTAGCCTGAAACCGGGTACATTCTATGCGGATTAATTCCGGTACTCTATTTTCATAAATATAGACACCAAATACATTTTCGTATGCTTCTCTAAATTTCTCCAGCACTTTATTTCTTTTAAACTTTTTATTATCAATAGTAACAGAATTAATCTTATCAAAGCCTATCACCGTGGGAAATGTGCAACTATCATCTTCAAAACCAATGATATACCAACGCAAATAGGAATTTTGTTTCATCCAATAGGGCATAAAGTACATTAGCTTCTCGTTTTGCTCTGTTCTAAAACTGTAATAGTTCACTATTATATGTTGCTGGTTGTTAATTGCAGACAATATGGTATTGAAATGTTTCATCCAACCTACCTTATCCCAGTTTTGATGAAAAATAAGATGCTTACCTATTTCATTATTGTCAATGAAAGATTCCGCAATTTTAGTAGGCGCATTAAGATTCTGCATAAAATTGATAAAATCATCATATTTTTTGCTTTTACCTTTGTCAATAGCGTAGAAACCATAAATACCACTTGATCTGCCAATAATTATTCCATATTCCTTCTGAAGCTTTTGATTAAAGTTTGTGATTGTCCTTTCGGTTACTGACAATTCTTTAGCCCAGGATTCCCTGTTACGCTTTTCATGACCAACTAATCTGTTGATATACTCAAAAAAAATTCCTTGCGACATGCCTGTTAGGTTTATAATAGAAAATTTAAAAAATGATTTTATCGTAAAACAATTTTATGAAAAGGTAATAAAAATCACATAAATAAGCATTACAACAATTATTCAAATATTACAGGGAAAGGTTTTTTCCCACAGGAGTTGCGACTTTTGAAGTATTGAAACTTTGATTTACAAATCTAATATTATTCAATTGTCCAATTAAAATTTAGGACTTGTAAATGAACACCTTGAAAAACAAAATATGGGCACTTTGTTAGTGGAAAGTTCAATGAACAATTTAAAATAAGTCCATATTAAAAATCTTAATTAAAAAAAAATTATAAGTAAGACGAATATGAAATTAAAAAAGCTTAAAATATGTACAGTGCTTTTGTTATGGATTGGGCTTATAGATCTACAGGCTCAAGAAGCAATTGTTACGGCTGGAGGAGTGGCAACTGGTAGCGGAGGTTCTTCAAGTTACTCTATAGGACAAGTAGTTTATACAACCGATACAGGAGCAAGCAATTCAATTTCACAAGGTGTTCAACAACCTTATAAAATTTTGGTTATTACAGGTATTGAACTATCCAAAGGTATAAATCTATCATACCTAGCCTACCCAAATCCTACATCAAATTTCCTGACATTAAAAGTTGAGAATTATAAGGTCGACAATTTATCATATCAACTCTTTGACATGAATGGAAGGATTTTAATAAGCAACAAAATTACAGTTAGCGAAACAGAATTAGATTTAAAAAATCTGAATCCTGCTAACTATTTTCGGCTAAGTTCTAATTGTAACAGTATTTTGTTTAAAAAGCTCAAACAGATGATA
>CAZDRA010000273.1:0-2458 GCA_964507705.1 uncultured Roseivirgaceae bacterium
ATTAAAATAATCTTATGATGATAAAAACATTGGTTTTATCCGCTTTTTCAATTCTATATTTTAACGTTGTCAATGCCGATATCAGGCTCCCAGCGTTATTTAATGATAACATGGTTCTTCAACGTGACATGAAGATACCAATCTGGGGATGGGGTGATCCAGGCGAAAAAGTAGTGGTACACCTTGGCGAACAAAGGGTTAAAACTAAGACAAGCCCTGATGGAACGTGGAAATTATATCTTAGCCCAATTGAAAGTGGTGGCCCATATCAGCTTACTATCTCTGGTAAAAACAAAATTGTTATCGATAATGTGCTCATCGGAGAGGTTTGGGTTTGTTCCGGGCAATCAAATATGGCAATGACAGTTGGAGTTAGTTTCAACGCCAAAAAAGAAATGGCTGCTGCCAATCATCCTAATATTCGTTTTTTTCAAGTTAAAAGAGCTAAAACAAAACAACCTTTAGATGATGTTTTTAACGATCCGACTTTCAGTGATACCAATGTAAACAAATGGGTTAGTTGTGATTCTGCAACTGTGAAAAATATAACGGCTGTTGGGTATTATTTTATTCGTGAAATTGCAGCAAAACTAGATGTTCCCGTAGGAATAATTAGTGCTTCCTGGGGCGGAACTGCCGCAGAAGCTTGGACGCCCCACGAAACCTTAGCCAGCAACAAAGAGCTTAGCCCAATACTCGATAATTGGCTTGAGAATAACAATAAAGAAAAGTGGTTAATAAAAATGTATGCCGGTCATTTAAAAGAAGTGGAAGCAGCAAAAGCACGTAATGAAGAAGCACCTATGTATTTCAATCAACCTTCTGTTTTGTATAATGGTATGATTGCGCCGATTATTCCTTATGGCATACGGGGAGTAACTTGGTATCAAGGAGAGGCAAATGTTTTGCGGCCATTAGAATACCGCAGTTTATTTCCTGCTATGATCAATTCTTGGAGAGAAAAATGGAATCAAGGTGATTTCCCGTTTCTCTTTGTACAATTGGCTAACTATATGAAGCCTGCTGAAGAACCTGAGAATTCCAATTGGGCCGAGTTGAGAGAAGCGCAAACTTTAACACTTAAAAAAGTTTCCAATACCGGTATGGCGGTTATAATAGATATTGGTGAAGCGAATGATATACATCCAAAAAACAAACAAGATGTTGGTAAACGATTGGCACTGTCAGCATTAAAAGTAGCATACAATAAAGATATAGATTACTCCGGACCAATGTATGAGTCAATAGAAATTACTGATCATAAAGTTAGGGTTAAATTTAAAGAAATAGGGGAAGGATTATTGGTTAAAAATAGATATGGCTATGTCAATGGCTTTGCTTTGGCTGGGGCAGACAAAATATTTCATTGGGCTAAAGCCCATATCGTAAATAAAGATACTATTGTGTTAATCAGTGATGCGGTATCTGCACCAAAATATGTGCGCTATAACTGGTCTAATAACCCAGGTGATACAAATCTATACAATAAAGAAGGGTTGCCGGCATCACCATTTCGAACAGATAATTGAATTGAAATTTCTTGATAAGAAAAGAAATATTATGAAAAACTCAAACGGCTTTAAACACACTTTTAACTCACAAAATTTCAGTAAGAACATATGAAAAATATTATATTAATATGCTTTGTATTGGCAGCAAGCTACAGCTGCAAAGAAAAAAATAGTTATCATATTGTTGCAGTTGAAAACCCTGTATTTCAGAAAAACACTGCCTTCAGATCATCGGAAGACTTAACATCTCCTAAGTTTCAACAACTAATTGTAAAATATCAATTAGACACCATTTTTCATGGTGAAGAAGATGAACTTACAAGAATATTGCTGTTGCGTGAGTGGATAAAAACTGTGATCAGTATTGAAGATCAAGGTGACCCATATCCAGGAGGAGGATATGTAGAGGGGATATTAGATGCTGCTCTGGAAGGTGCCGGATTTCATTGTGGGCATTTCATGAAAGTGCAGAACGGTGTAATGAATGCCTATGGTTATGTGACAAGAACTATCGGTTCCGGTCCCGGTGAAAAAGGCGTGACTGATGGTCATCATGGGATCAATGAAATATGGCTGAATAAATACAACAAATGGTTTCTGTCTGACGCCAAATACAACCATCATTTCGAGAAAAATGGCATACCATTATCTGCTCTGGAAGTACGAGATGAATATATCAAAAATAAAGCCGCCGATATCATCATGGTAAAAGGCATCGACCGTGTGCCCACAGCATTTGATGAAACTTTTGACAGAAGTGCGGCAAGCTTTGCTCGCACCTATACCTGGATCGAATACCATACCAACAGCAATATGTTTACCGTTTGGCCAAAATTTGAAACCTTGCTCACCATGTATGCCGATGATTATTTCAATAACAATATCTGGATTTGGGGAGATAAACCTCATTGGGCTTATGACAAACCGGAGTTCATGATCCTTGAAAC
>CAZDRA010000274.1:0-2415 GCA_964507705.1 uncultured Roseivirgaceae bacterium
TTCTATTCAATTTTTTGCTTGAAAATCTCAACAATTAATGAATCAAATGAATCGCCTAATCATTTATAGGAGTGGTTACAGATATATTTAATAGTAATTAAACCAGATCATTATCAAACGATTGGTAAGATTTGAAAATGGAAAAATCAGCAATAAGATGAAAACAAAAATTAAAAAAGCATATTCATATTCTTTAATACTGCTCATAGCATGCTATGTTCTAATTTCTTGTTCACAAGGTAAACCTCCAGTTTATCAAGATGTTAAATATTCAAGTCAGGTTTTTAATACGGAAAGAACTTATCGAATTTACTTTCCTGAAGGATATGAAAAATCTGATCAAAATTACCCCGTCATCTACTATTTCCACGGATGGGGTGGACGGTACTTTTCAGATGAAAATGCGCTTTTGGAATATGAAATGATTGGGGATTTGGTTGACAAGTACCAAGTTATTCTGGTTATGATGGATGGCAATATGGAAGAGTCTGAACCCAGACCTTATAATGTAGGATTCCATGAGCACGTAAAATATCAAGTACAGATGAAGGACTATTTCCTTGAATTGGTATCAAACACTGATAGCGTGTACCGCACGAAAACCGACAGGAATTCAAGAGCGATCATCGGCTATAGTATGGGTGGATTTATATCCTTCTATATGTCAGGGAAATACCCTCATTTGATAAGCAGTGCCGCAGACCTTACCGGTAGCATTGAGTGGTATGTCGGATATCCTAATAACCATACATTGTATCCACTAAGATACACCTTTGAAAACCTAAGAGATGTAAGGATAAGGTTGCAGAATAGTTCTGTTGGTCCGTCGAGCCCGTTGAACAAGGAAGTGAATAATGGAGCTGAATGGGATGATGGTGTGACCTATGAGTATTGGGAGTTTGAAGGAGGGCATAAAGTGGATGACCCAGGGGAAACAATGGCTTATGAAAAAGCGATGAAATTTGTGACTGATGGCTTCAAAAATCCAATGCCACGCAAAAAACAATGGTCACACTATGACCTGTATTCAAATTTTGATGTGTGGGATTATCAAGTGGAGAGTGAAAAGGATACCTCTGGCTATATTTATCTCACAAACGTAAACCCATCTGGCTTTGGATATTATACATGCGCATGGTTGCCAAATGGTCCCAGCTTAGGCTTTTCCTCCAAAATAGCGACAGCAGCTATCTATGAGCCTAATACAGCATACCAAATTCTGGACTTCAATAAAAACAACTGGTCATTGGATGAAACCATCCAAAAGGCTGACTCATCAGGGCGGCTAAGTTTTGCATTCACCGATTCGGAACACGAATTGGGAATTTATAAGTCAGGAGATAGCCCCATCGTCAGAGTGGTAGACTATAGCATTAATGAAAATCAAAAAATGCTGAGATCAGGGCAAGAAAATACAATTGAGCTGAAAATGATAAATGTGGGTGAATTGCCTTCTGAAGCTATGGATATCGAACTTTCTATCTACTCACCTGACAGCATGATCTCTGTCCTTGATTCGATAACAACCTTCTCAATATCTCAGGAAAGGCTGATTGATTTGAATCCTATCCGAATTAGTTGCGACAAACTGCCAACAACTGATGGATCACCCTTTGAAGCTAGAATCAAGGTGAAAATTAAATATGATACCGTGGTATTTGAAAGTGATTTCGTGATTCCTGTATTTTTTGATGTGCCTTTATTTGATAGTTTAAGCGTGGATGACGGACTGATGGTAAGAGACTCTATTTTTGGAATTGGCAATGGTAATTCATTGGTTTCACCAGGTGAAGAAATTATGATTTATCAGGGTAATCATCGCCTTCAACTTTTCTATGATGATCCTTATATTATTTCTGAACGGATTAGCGATGAGGTTTTACCGTGTTTCTGGCAAGGAGATGGAATTACCATGAGTTCAGTGATAAAAATAGATGAAAACTGCCCTCCTGGTCATCGATTTGAAATAATAGGAAGATACGAAACAAGAGCCTATAACCCCATGTTCAGGTATGCACATTGGGGAAAGGTAGAATTTGAGGTTTCAAAATAACAAATTGATTAGCATTAATAATTTTCTCTTTTTAACAATTAGAATGGGGTTACCCCTCCATGTACAAGTAAAGTTTAGTGACGGTGCTGAACCACGAGGTGGTGATGTTGAATTGAGCGGATTAACTTGGAGTATCAGGTTGTAGATTACGTAACCAATACACCAGAATTGAAAAGTATAAGGGACTTATAGACTGGCTCTAAAAGTATTTATCTATTTATAATGTGCCTTGCAAAGACTGTTTAGGTCAACTTTGATTAAAGCTTTAGCAAGAACATATGAATTATCAAATTTTAAAAAACAGCAAAATGAAAAGATTTTTAATCTCCGCAATGTTGTTGTCCATATTTTTTGGATGTAAA
>CAZDRA010000275.1:0-2410 GCA_964507705.1 uncultured Roseivirgaceae bacterium
CTTAGCCAACTATGAAACTGACGTGATGCTTCCGGTGAGCCCAACGCAAGCATCATACCCAGCAGAGGTGACAGGCCAAGCACGATTGCCAAAATTGATGCAAGGGAATTATCGGAATCGGAAGTGGCGACGATGTACATCAAACTTGCGCCTAATAAGGTCCATATTATCCATAGGATGATAAACCTATTTTTCATATTAATTTTAATTTACTCAACTATTTTTTTATCGATCATCAACCATTCTTTGGTTGGTAATTTTGGGAATGGGTTATGCGGCTCGATTTGATACCAATAGGCAACCGAAGCCAGATCATCTTCCAAAGGCAAATAACCATCGGGGCCCCAACCCAGACATTGCACAGTAATCCTCAAATCTTCATCAAACCGGATTGGGTCTAAAACATGCCAGCGATATTGTCCAAATACACCAACAAATCCATCAATCTTCGGATCTTTGACCTCATAAAACCCGGCGTACAAACTGCTAAATTGATCGTAGAACATTTCCCCATCTATCTTTCTATCGTTATACCCATAAGAACCCAGAAAGTAATCTTCTTCACCAGTAGTGCAAATTGTAGGAAAATCTTTATCTCCATCCATATAAAATTTGACTTCTCCTTCTCCCCACCATCCGCTTTTTCTCGCACCATGAGCCAGATAAGTTCCTACGTATTGGCCTTTGCCTTTGATGCCATCAACAATGGTAAACACTTCTTTGTATGGCAACTTTTTTACCCTACGGAATTGTGCATGAAAATATGGCGTTTCCTTTTCTACTTTTTCAAGTGAATAGTTTATCTGATAATATACTGTAGCTTTTTTGTCGGACATGTTTTCCATGGTGATCTTGCACTTTTTTCTAAAAGGCATTTGCCAATAAGAATTAAATCCACTGCGGGGATTCACGGCGATCGTTGCTGAGTTGATCAAAGGCTCGTTCATAATTCCCCAGCCGGCTGCAAAGAAGTCACCAACCGGAACTTCAATTGAAGGTTCTTTTTCATCGTCCCAATAAAACCTGAATATCATAAATCGATAATCACCTACCGGCGTCATCCAAATATGATTGATAACACCAGAGCCGGTGATCTCTCCAAGTGTAAATGTTTCCCCGGGTTGGATATGAATATAGGGATTTACTTTCCACCCCTGGCCTAACTTACGCGCAGCTTTTGCGGCAGTGCCTTCTTCCAGTGTTGCCATCCCTCCTTTTCCCTTTTCACCGGTAAAGTTTTCCGGACTTATAGACCTCGATTTTGAATCGGATAGTTTATAGAGGTTTTTTACACTTGTGTCCTGGGCAAAAGAAGATGACACGCCGAGGAGCAATACAATGCAAGCTTTAATAAATTGTTTTACCATGATATTGAAGTTTATAATTTAATAATACATTTTTTATTCGTCAACAGTAATTGAATAAGTAGCAACAAAAATTTTGTTTGCCTGGAGGCGAATGAGTCCTTCCTTCGTCTCAAAATTTCTATCAGAATCCACACTGTCTGAAATACCAATCCAGGGCTCGATGCACACGTAGTTGGCATTGGGCTTAGCCCAGATACCAAGATAAGAAAAGCCTTCAAAATCCATGGAGAGTACTTGTTGCGATTTCTTGCTTTTCAAACTCACCCGGGATGAATTCAGATTTTTGAATACAAGGGCGTCATCATCGAAAAGGTGAGGATGCAAATTAATTATTTTAGGATCTTCAAAAACGGGAATAGTTTCTTTACCGATAAGTCCATCTTTTTGCACACGCCACGACTGGGCTGTTTCCGATTTCTCAAACTCAAGATAGTAGTCCTCGTATTTTTCGCTGGGATGAAGCGGGCATGTAAACCCCGGGTGTCCTCCTAAAGAGAACAACATCTCATTTTCTCCATGATTGATTATCTTATGCTCAATTCGAAGATTGTTTCCTTCAAGAGTATATTTGATTGTAAATTCAAATTTAAAAGGATAGACGAGCAGGGAATCATCATCGTATTTCAGGCTAAAAGTGAGGCTGTTGTGTGTCGATGCTGCCAAGGTCACTTTTTTATTATTTCTGACAAATCCATGCTTTGGGCATTTGTACTCTTTCCCCTGATAGATGAACCCGCCATCTTTCAGACATCCGATCACAGGAAATAGGTTTGGTGCATGAGCACCCCACACGTCCGGATCGGCATTCCAGATATATTCTATATTGGATTTCCGGGAAAGCATACTGCATAGTTCTGCGCCGGTTTCTTTTACTGATATTCTGAATTTGTCATTTTCAATTGTGTGTTTGTTCATTTTGTTTTTTCTTTTATTCAATTCAACCTTCGCTAAAGCTACGGTTGACAAGCATTCTATCATTCCCCATTAAATATACTAATCAGGCTCAAATTAAGACCATAAGTTTTGAGATAAATACACAAGTT
>CAZDRA010000276.1:0-2382 GCA_964507705.1 uncultured Roseivirgaceae bacterium
CCCGCCTCACAAATCGAATACAACCACTCGGCAATTTGAGCATCACTACCCTAAATCGGCGGGTAATAATATAGAGGTTGATCCGCTGTTTGTGAACCCCGAGCAAGGGAGTTATCAGCTTAAAGCTGAAAGCGAATGCATTGATAAAGCCAAGCCTTTAACTGAGACAAGCGCTAATGGAACAGGAATAGAAATACCGGTTAAAGATGCGTTATATTTCACTAGCGGTTACGGTTTGGTGGATGGTGATTTGATTCGCATTAATTCACAGCGCCTGATGGTTATCAGCATAGATTATGAGTCAAACACAATAACTGTTGACCGGGAATTTGCATGGGAAATGGGAGAGGAACTATTCTTAAATTATGAAGGTAAAGCCCCGGATCTGGGTGCTTTCGAATCAGGGATTAACACAAAAATTGGGACAGAAATTATATTAAAACCATGAATATTGACTCAATATTATGATAAAAATAATTAATCTAAAACCACAAAACAGAGGCTTTTATATAGTTTGCTTTTTAGTAATCATCACCATGACCAATTGCCAGATACCAGAGAAAAAGGTAAACATTAAACCAAACATTATCTACATATTGGCAGATGATTTGGGTTATGGAGATTTGGGATGTTATGGACAAGAAAAGATCCTTACGCCAAATATCGATAAAATGGCTTCGGAAGGTATGCTATTTACCAATCATTACTCGGGCAGCACTGTTTGCGCACCTTCTCGCGCATCATTGATGACAGGCCGACACACTGGTCATCTTTCAGTAAGAGGAAATAAGGAAGTTCAGCCCGAAGGCCAAGCCGCCATGAATGAGGATTTTTCCTTACCCAAAATGTTGAAAAATGAGGGGTATAAAACCGGTGCCTTTGGCAAATGGGGAATGGGCTTTGTAGGCAGCAAAAGTGATCCGAATAACCTGGGGTTTGACGAATTTTATGGTTACAACTGCCAGCGGCAGGCACACAGCTATTATCCCAAACATTTATGGGATAATGACAAAAAAGTAATATTGGAGGGAAACGATGGCGAGCATACCGAAATATATGCCAGTGACTTAATCCAAAAGAAAGCCATTGAGTTTATTGAAAAGTCAAAAGATGAACCGTTTTTTCTTTATCTGCCATCTATCATCCCGCATCTTGAATTAATCGTTCCGGATGATGATCTCATCGCACAATACAAAGGCAAATTTCCGGAAACTCCTTATAAAGCAGGTGATGGTGGTGACTATGGACCGGGTTGGAAGGTCGGAACATATTGCTCGCAGGAATATCCCCATGCGACTTATGCGGCAATGGTTTCCAGGTTAGATCGTGATGTGGGTGAGGTATTGGCGAAGTTAGAAGAACTTGGGATTGCTGATAACACTTTGGTGATTTTCACTAGCGACAACGGCCCGGACTACAAAGGTGGTGCAGACCCGGATTTTTTCAATAGTGCTCATGGACTCAGAGGATATAAAAGAGACCTTTATCAGGGAGGAGTCAGGGTGCCGATGATCGCGCGTTGGCCGGGCAAAATAGCGGTTGGCAAAACAGATCATGTCTCTGCTTTTTGGGATGTAATGCCTACAATTGCCGAGTTGCTTGGCTTGGATCTCGTACAGGGTATAGATGGAATTTCATTTTTGCCTACACTCTTTGGAGAAACAGGGCAACAAGAACACGAATACCTCTATTGGGAACTTGTATCTGATGGGATGGAGCGTCAAGCGGTTTTGAAAGGCGACTGGAAAGTGGTAAAAGTAAAGTCAAGTGAAGGAACAATAGCTGAACTATTCAACGTTAAAAAAGATTCGAATGAAACATTGGACCTGTCAGAAAGTGAGTCGGAAAAATTTAAGGATCTTATGGTGGATATGAATGCAGCACATATTCCGAATGCCGGTTTCCCAATTTCGATGGCAGGAGATAAATTGTAAACCAATAAAATGAATCAACAATTGAAATGGATATTATTAATGCTGGTATTCGCCATATCGTGCAATCCAACCGTAAAAGATCAGATAGCAACTGAACAATCTCAAAATGATAGTTGGGAATCGCTCAACAAGGAAGCCTCCCAATTGGGCAAGGAAGCATGGCGGCCCATGCTGCAATATGTAGCTGATCTGCATCAAAAAAGTACGCACCCCGCCACCTATCCATTCGATTATGCGTGGGAAGAGATCGGCCCGGGATATGTTTATGGCCCGGCCTTTGGGCATTGGGATATCGTACATCAGATCATTGATGTAATGCCTGCCTATCCAACACATGCTTTGCACCAGTTGTATAATGATGTAAAAAACCAGGAGCCAAGCGGCTTGCTGCCGGGATCAATCTGGATGATCGGTGGTGCAGATGTGCCAAATATGTCTGTAAAAAGAG
>CAZDRA010000277.1:0-2378 GCA_964507705.1 uncultured Roseivirgaceae bacterium
CATTTTCCAGGGCGGCAATATTCTTTTCCAAGGCATCTCTAGTAGGGTTTTGGGTTCTGGCATATTCATAACCTTTGTGCTTGCCGGGCGACTCCTGGACAAAAGTTGATGTTTGGAATATTGGCGTCATTATGGCACCGGTCGATGCATCTGGCTCAACACCGGCATGTATGGCTTTGGTGGCAAATTTCATGTTGGTTTTTCTAAGTTTTTTGATCTTGTTGACTTTCCCAATAAAATCCAGGTAAATATAGTATTCAGCATTGGCGAAGTTTCCTCGATTATCAAAAACAAGTCGAATACTATATTGCTAGTGTCGTGTCACAATACTCCGATAACTTCCCAAAAGTTTTATTTCAAAAAAATAATCCCATGATAATCAAAAGATAATATTTTGCCTCCAACTTTTGGGAAGTTCTTATGTTCAATAACTTACGAAAATGTAACGAACTATTACATTCAACAAAATATGAAAATTAATTATTGACTCATCATCACTCTTTTGGCTTCTGCCTCTAAGTCAATATATGGCGTGCCTTCTACAGTTACACCAACAAAACCAATTTTGCCACCATTAAATTTGCTAGGCGATGGGTATAGTTCACTCACCGCATCTCCACTGTCATATCCAATACATAAGCCATCACCAGAAAGTGTGAACTTAGCTGGCTGCGTTCTCATATTTCCTTCAGCAACAACTTTACCGTTGATATAAAGTTTTGATTTACCTATCGATTCCCCATTTTTTCCAGATTCCTCTCTAATGAATTCCATACCTAGTGTATGCTCGCCAGGAGTAAGTTTAACTGATGATTCAAACACTTGCTCGGGTTTAATTCCTAAAAAATTATATACATAAAAGAGCTTGTTGTTTTTAATAAATAAGGAATGACCTCCAAAGCGTGAACCGTGAGCAAATAAAATTCCTGAACTATTTTTAGTAATTTCTACATTCGCCAATATTTTATACGAACGACCTCTTACATTTACGGCATTGCCCTCTGGTACTGGTGCAGCATTTGCATAATAAATATAGCGATCTCTTGCAGGTTCTTGCGAAGGTCTTTCAATTACAAATAGTTCAGGTGCACTTCTATCATCTAGAGGTAACACATTATTTTTTTCAGCTTCTACAAACCAAGCGTCAATTAATTCCTGTAATTTCTCAGGATTTTCTTCAGCAAGGTCTTTAGATTCCGATCTATCAACAGCTACATGGTACAATTCCCAATCATCTTGATCAAAATTCCCTTTTCCTGAAAGTGGAGCGTGAATAGCTGCTGCTTTCCACCCATCTTTCCATATCCCTCGAGAACCTAACATAGCAAAATATTGAATTTCTTTTTGTGTTGGATCATTTGGTTTGGCATCAAAAGTATAAGCCATAGATACTCCTGAAAGTGGTACTTGATCAACGCCATTATAAACTGTTGGCATTTCTAAGCCGATCAATTCAAGTAAGGTTGGTACAATATCTACTGAGTGATGGTATTGATTTCTGATTTCACCTTTTGCTTTGATACCTTTTGGCCAAGAAATAACCAATGGGTCGTTGGTTCCTCCTGCATATTGTGAATAACGTTTAAACATCTTAAACGGAGCGGAGAAAGCAGAAGCCCACCCTGTTGGGAAATGCTCATAAGTTTCTGGTCCTCCTAATACATCGAGATATTTCATGTTTTCTGATAATTCATCAGGGTATCCATTAAAAAATTTATTTTCATTAACAGAGCCATTTGGAGTTCCCTCTCCAGATGCACCATTATCAGCAGCATATAATACAATGGTGTTTTCTAATTGCCCACTTTCTTCTAAATAATCGATTACTCTGCCTACTTGTGCATCGGTAAATTCAGAAAATCCTGCATAAACCTCTGCCATTTTTGCAAACAACCTTTTTTCATCATCATTTAAGGAATCCCAAGGACGAACATTGTCAATAGCAGCTGCCATATCTTCTCGCATAGGATTCATAGGTGTGTTAACTGTTCCTTCTGGTAGAATTCCTTTCTCTATCATACGTCCTGTAACCCAGTCTCTGTAAGCATCATAACCTGCATCAAATTTGCCTTTGTATTTTTCGATATATTCCTTTGGTGCGTGATGAGGTGCGTGGTTCGCTCCTGGATTATACCACATATACCAAGGTTTTGAAGGATTGGTAGCTTGTTGATCTCTTATCATTCCTAAAGCATGATCTGCTAAATCTTTTGAAAGATGATAGCCTTCTTCAAATTCAATTTCAACAAAATGATTGTCTTCAATTAAATCTGGGTACCATTGGTTAGTTTCCCCACCAATAAATCCATAAAAACGATCCCATCCCATTTGCAAAGGCCATTGTTTTTTACTTCCTCCGGAAGCAACATCTTGCTCAG
>CAZDRA010000278.1:0-2375 GCA_964507705.1 uncultured Roseivirgaceae bacterium
ATATTTTAGCAGTGATGATACAAGTTAGGGATTTGCATGGCTGGGAGGAAGCTTAGTATCTTATCTGTAATATTCCTGCCTCACCTGCCTACCGGACAGGGCGTGTATTATTTGGCAGAAATTAAAAAAATCCCGCAAATTACGCAGATAGGCACAGAAAAAAATCAGCGAAATTCTGCGTAATCTGCGGGAGATGTCTTTACTTCATTTTCCTTTTTGTTTCTGGCTTGTCCAGACAAGGAAATTCGAATAATTTATATGTTCAATAAATGGTAAAAAAGAATAAAATATGCGTGACAAAAAAGAATTGAGAATTGGATTGATCGGATGTGGATTTATGGGTCGAACACATTCCAATGGATATAACCGCCTTACTAATTTTTTTCCAGAGCTGACACATCGCCCTGTTTTGAAAGCCGCTTGCTCACGGAGCAAAGATAAAGTACAGGCATTTGCCAACCAATGGGGTTACGAATCCATAGAAACAGATTGGAAAGCTATGGTCGCCAGGGATGATATCGATGCAATTGATATCTGCACTCCTAATGATACACATGCAGAAATTGCTATTGCAGCTGCTGAAGCCGGGAAAATGATCCTCTGCGAAAAACCACTTTCCAGAACTCTGGCAGAAGGTAAAGACATGGTTGACGCCATTGAAAAAGCGGGCGTAAAAAATACTGTTTGGTATAATTACCGAAGAGCTCCGGCAGTCACACTGGCAAAACAGATCATTGATTCCGGTAAATTGGGTAAAATCTTTCATTATCGAGCCAACTTTCTTCAAGATTGGACTATCAGTCCGGAACTGCCACAAGGAGGCGAAGGTCTTTGGCGTCTGGATGTGGATGCCGCAGGATCAGGGGTCACCGGAGATCTCCTCGCGCATTGTATAGATACAGCTATGTGGCTAAATGGAGGTATAAAAGACGTTTCCGCAATGACCGAAACGTTTATCAAAGAACGCGTGCACCAGGCAAGTGGCAAAGTACAGAAGGTAGGTATTGATGACGCCTGTATATTTCATTGCCATTTTGATAACGGATCTTTAGGCCTTTTTGAATCTACACGTTATGCCAGGGGTCACAAAGCTTTATATACCTTCGAAATAAACGGAGAACATGCTTCCATTCGATGGGATTTGGCCGACATGAATCGGCTTGAATATTTTGACCACAGTGACGATTCCATTGTTCGCGGCTGGCGAAACATTATGGTGACCGATGCGGATCAACCTTATATGGATAAATGGTGGGTTCCCGGATTAATTATAGGTTACGAACATACATTCGTTCATCAAGTTGCTGATTTTTTCAAGAGCCTGGAAACCGGTGAGCCATGTTCTCCGACATTTAAAGAGGCGCTTCAAACTCAAAAGGTTTGTGAAGTTGTGATAGAATCAGCTAACACAAAAAGCTGGAAAGACACTGGTGTTGTGTGGCCGTAATTAATTACACGAGAGTTATTAATCTACTTGAACCCGCCTGCGGCTGGGTATCTGTCAGCTATCTAAGACGTTACCGCATTTATTACGGTATCTGTTGGCCATATGGCGTGATCTAAATTCTTAAAAGATCCTTAAAAACCCAGTGATGAAAGGGCTATTGCTTTTTGTTGGGTTGGGTTACAGATTTTAGTTTTACTGCTATTTGCTAACAGGCCCCGGAACGATGTCCGGGGACTATCGAACTGCAACATTGCCGAATCCCCAACTATCTCGTCTTACCGGACTTGTTCCGGTATCTGTCAGATATCTGCAAGAATCCCAACAAGAGAAAAAACCATTAAATATCCATGGGTATGAAGAACCAGACTATTGCTTTTTGTTGGTTTGGTTTGAGTTATTTGGGTTGCTGAAATTTGCAGACAGACCCCGCAACAAGTGCGGGGACTATCGAAGGGCATTGCCGAATCCCCTGCTATCTCGTCTTACCGGACTTGTTCCGGTATCTGTTTGAGGTTTGCAAGAATCTATCTATAGAAAAAGCCTTAAAAACCCCAGTAATGAAAAAGTTATCAAAACTCCAGAAAAGACAAAGCTCTTGCTTTTTGCCTATTTGAAAGAAGCTATATGATTTCTTGCTATTTGCAGGCAGGCCCCGCAACGGGTGCGGGGACTATCGAAGGGCATTTACAATCCTTTTAACCAGCAAGGAATAATTTCCAAACCCAGTCAACAAGTGTATGGACAAGTATGGCTGCAAATAGATTGTTTCCGCTCTTTCTGTATGCCCAACCATAGCCTATCCCTGCCAATGTCGCCAACGAAACATAGGTGATTTGCATGGATAAATCATTCAAATTGTTCCAGTGCATCAGGCCAAAGGCCAGTGATGATATTAGCATGGGAATCCATCTTTTAGAAAATACTTTTT
>CAZDRA010000279.1:0-2300 GCA_964507705.1 uncultured Roseivirgaceae bacterium
TCATTCATTAATTTATCTGGTTTGACCATTGGGTTGACTTCATTTATTTTGATAGCGCTTTTTGTTCAATATGAACTAAGTTATGATAATCAGCACAAAAATGCTGACGATATTTATCGAGTTATTAGTCAACAACCCGGAAACGAATATAAAGGCACTGATTTATTTTCTGGTACACCTTTGCCTTTAGGGCCGGCTATGGTCAATGATTTCCCTGAAGTGAAACTTAAAACAAGGATTGATCAACGTTGGGCTTCACTTGGTAAAAACAATACAGTCTTTAGAGAGAAGGGTATTTTAGCAGATAAGGACTTTTTTGATGTTTTTACCATTCACCTAATTTCAGGAATAGGAAAAGAGGCTTTGAGCAATCCTGAAAATATTTTGCTAACAGAAAGTTCCGCAATAAAGCTTTTTGGAAATGAATCCCCTTTAGATCAAACTATTACTTTCGAACATAATAAATCACTTACAGTCAAAGGCGTAATATCAGATCCACCCCGCAATCAGCATTTTGGATATTCCTATATTGCTTCATTTGGTGCAAACGACAATTACGAAAGCAACATTGATGCTTGGGGTAATAATGTTTGCATAACATATGTGAAACTGACCAAAGGAACTGATTTTAATAAGTTAGAGGCAAAACTTGAAGTTTATGGAAAAAATGCAGAAATGGAATATGCCAAATTTGGGATTGGAAAACCTATTTATAAACTACAACCTTTAAAGCGTATTCACTTATACTCTAAAATTAATTTTGAGCTTAGGCCAAACGGAGACATTAAATATGTATACCTATATAGTTTGATTGCCATTATCATATTGATTTTGGCATCAATAAATTATATGAATTTGACGACGGTAAGGTCAGCACAAAGATCAAAAGAAGTAGGGATGAACAAGGTTTTGGGAGCCAATAGGTCACAGCTAATGTCTCAATTCATTGGTGAGTCATTCCTCTTTACAATTTTTAGTTTTATTATGGCCTTAGGGCTATCTTATTTATTACTACCTGTTTTTAGCCAATTGTTGGACAAGAAAATCCCTTTCGACATAGATGGAAATAAGTTTCTTCTTGTAGGAATGTTTAGCCTGGCTATAATTGTGGGAGGTCTTTCAGGTCTTTATCCTGCTATCTTCCTATCTGGAGTTTCTCCTATTAAAGCTTTTAAGGGGAATTTTTTAAAAAGCACGGGGCAGGGTGTATGGCTTAGAAATGGCTTGGTGGTCGGTCAGTTTGTGTCAGCTATTGTTTTAGCTATTGGAAGTATGATAATTTACCAGCAGCTCCAATTCACACAGATAAAAAACCTTGGCTTTGATAGAGACCATATAATTCATATACCATATTGGGCAAGCGAAATCGCAGAGAAAGAAAACGTTCTAAAAGCCGAATTATTAAAGTACGCTAAGATAAATAAGGTTTCTTTTAGTACTCAAATTCCATTGGAATTTGATAATCAAGGCCCTATTGAGTACTGGGAAGGGAACAATACAAAAGAAAAACTTTGGGTTTACAGAGCATTTGTTGATTACAATTTCATAGATGTCTTTGGAATGGAAATAGTGGAAGGTAGAGCATTTTCCAAAGATTATCCAACAGATAATAAGGAAGCCTATATTATAAATGAGGCAGCTGCCAAAACTTTGGGTTGGAAAAAATCAGTTGGAAAAGATTTTGACAATGGACGTGTAATAGGGGTGGTTAAAGATTTTCATATTCAAAAATTTGACCTTGCTATTGAGCCTCTCTATATGAAAATGAGACCCGATTGGGCTAAGACGTTTGGCGAAATGATCATGACTGTCAACACCGAGAATTTTGAAGAAACGGAAGCTTATATCAATTTGGTTATTAATGACGTGGTACCAATGATGCCTATCGACATTAAATTTTTAGATGACACTTACCTCCAACTCTACAATAGCGAACAAAAACTGGGCAGCACATTCAACATTTTTACTATGCTGTCATTTTTCATTGCATGTTTGGGCATGTTTGGTTTGGTGTCATATAGTGTTTTTCAACGCACTAAAGAGATTGGAATAAGAAAAGTGATGGGTGCTTCCATAGCATCTATAGTTTTCCTTATTTCTAAGGACTTTTTAAAAATAATTGTAATTGCACTGCTTATTGCAGGCCCACTGGCTTATTATTTCTCTGATAAATGGCTACAGGAATTTGCTTATAGAATTAATTTAAATTGGTGGGTATTTGCCTTAGTGAGTATTGTGACGGTATTAATTGCCCTTATTACAATTGGTTTTCAGAGTATAAAAGCAGCACTTGCCAATCC
>CAZDRA010000280.1:0-2252 GCA_964507705.1 uncultured Roseivirgaceae bacterium
TTATCTATACCCGGGAACCAATTCACCGCATTTTTATAAAAAAATTTATCTAAAACTTCTTTGGGTAAATTAAGACCTTTCACTGTGTAGGAGGGTTTGGGCTTTGGTTTATCACCAGAAATAATATTACCCCAAGGAATTTCATCGCTTGTGGCATAGTATTGCAAAAACACATTGTTTCTAAATTCTATTTCTTTTTTAGTCTCTTTCTTTTCCTCAGCAGTCATGGTGAATCTTGACCCTTTATCCGTTCCGTACATTAACCTGTCCTGATACTTAATGAAAAAATCGTACACTTTTCCTCTTGCCTGCCACATTAAATATCGGGTTCTTCCTCCGAGTTCTACTGCAAAATTTGGGTAGCGCTCAAACCTTGTTATCATTTCATCAACGTCAAACTCCATACTGCCTAAATGTGCTCCAACAATTTTAAGGTTGGGATGCCTTTCTATCACATGATCTCTGGCGGACAAGATATCACTGTATGATGGCAGTTCCGGTTTATCCCAAAAACTATATTCCGGGTGCTTAGCCCAATAATTTCTTGCCGTGCCGTCCTGAGTAGTATAAGTCGGCATCCAGGCATGGATAGGTTCGCCCATGTGTGCCATTAGTGTTTTACCTTCCTGTGCAATAAAATTAAAAATCGGGGTGAATATTGGATCGTCAAGCTGGAGGAAATCGCCATTGGGTTTCTTGTACTGCATACCAATGGCCTTCCATACTTTCACACCAACTGCTCCATTAACAAAATCATCCTTTAGTTTTTCTATAACCGATTTTGCCCAACCTGGTTCTTCCCTGGTTGTCACGTCAAAAGTTGTAATCCAGGCATAATATCTTGGGTCTTTATTGTACAACATTTTTGCTGTATCAATTTGACCCTGCAAGGTTTTGAAGTTTGACCCAATGGTACAAACCGTGCAAAATTTAAAGTTCCACTCATCCATAAAGTCTCTTAAATATTGCTGATCACTTTTAATATGCATATGCACGTCAATTTTCTTAATACTTTTAAGATACTCAAGATTGGATGTGTTCTCTGAAGATTGTTCTCCGACATCATCCTTATTTGTATTCTGCGTATTACAAGATACTGCTAAGGCAAATATGCCTGCTAATAGTAACGAAGTTAGTTTGTTTTTCATCTTTATAATATTCTATTTTACTCTATTAATGGTAATTTACTTATATTCTTTATCTATTCCCGGAAACCATTTTACTGCGTTTTTGTAGAAAAATTTATCCAAAATTTCAATTGGCAAATCAATGCCATTTACTGTGTAAGTAGGTTTAGGCTTCGGTTTATCACTACTTATAATATTTCCCCAAGGTATATCATCACTAGTTGTGTAGTACCTTAAAAACAAATCGTTTCTGTAGCGTATTCCATTGCTCAAGCTTTCCATTTCTTCCGCATTCATAGTAGTAAGAGACCCTCTATCTGTACCGTACATAATTCTATCTTGGTATCGATTGAAAAAATCTTGTACCTTTCCTCTTGCCTGCCACATCAAATACCGGGTTCTTCCGCCCAGTTCTACAGCAAAGTTTGGATAGCGTTCCAGTCTGGTGATAATTTCATCTACATCAAATTCCATTCCACCCAAATGTGCGCCAACAAATCGAAGATCAGGATGTCTTTCTACTACATGATCCCTGGCTGCCATGATGTCGCTGTAAGAAGGCAACTCCGGCTTATCCCAAAAACTGTATTCCGGATGCTTGGCCCAATAATTCCTTCCTACTCCTTCTTTGGTGAAGTAAGTTGGCATCCAGGCGTGAATAGGTTCTCCTACGTGTGCCAGCAGTGTTTTGCTCTCTTTAGCTATAAAATTAAAAATGGGGGTGAACAAGGGATCGTCAATTTGCAGGTATTCACCATTTGGCTTTTTAAGACTCATTCCAACTATCTTATTCACTTTTACCCCGATAGCACCATCCGCAAAATCAATTTTTAGTTTGGCAATTGAGGCTTCTGCCCAGCCGGGCTTAGAAAAATCAGTCATGTCTATGCCTGTAACCCAGGAATAATACCTCGATTTGGTATTGTATAATATGGTGGCTGTATCTATTTGCGCTTGCAGAGTTTCCGGATTCGAACTGGGAATACACACTGTATTGAATTTGAAATTCCACTCATCCATGAAATCAATCAGGTATTGCTGATTGCTTCTGATATGCATGTGCGCATCAATTTTTTTAATGCCTTTCAGATATTCTAATTTCGAGACGCTTTCGGTCGATTGCTC
>CAZDRA010000281.1:0-2250 GCA_964507705.1 uncultured Roseivirgaceae bacterium
ACCAGTCTAATTGTTTACATCCATAACAATCCGGTTCATCATGGATTTGTAGAAGGTATTGGAGATTGGAAACATGCTTCTTATGATGATATGCTGCAAGAAAATGATCACCTCGTAAAGACAGCAGAAATAATAGAATGGTTTGGGAATAAAGAAGCTTTTGTAGCTGCACATCATAATGTAAAAATGACCAAGTCTGTATTTGATTAATGCATGAACATCACTCCTACCCATATCAACTATTATCATATATGCCACAGAAAACTCTGGCTTTTTAGCAATGGCATGAATATGGAACACACTTCAGGTCTTGTAGATGAAGGTAGGCAGGTGCATGAACAGTCGTATCCGCAACGTGCCGCCAAGTGGCAAGAGGTAGATTTGGGTATTGGCAAAATTGACTTTTATGACCCCGCAAAGAAGGTGGTGCATGAAATCAAAAAATCGAATAAAAAGGAATCTGCCCACGTCGCACAGGTAAAATATTATATTTATTTGTTGGGCAAAATTGGTATCTCGGATGTTAGCGGCATACTGGAATATCCTGCTCTTCGTGAGACTGAAGTAGTAGAATTTGACCGACATGACAAAGAAGAGATAGAAAGGTGGCTGGCTAAAATTGAAAAAATAGTTGGAGGTAATTGCCCTGGCTTATTGCCTAAAACAAAGTGTAGAAATTGCGCCTATGAAGATTTTTGCTGGAGCGGTGAGGCAAAGGATGTGTGAGTGTGGTGAAAGTAATTGACTATTAGCAAAACTAAAGTTGTTTTTTTATGAAGAAATCATACTACTTGTTTAATCCGGGCAGACTGAGTCGAAAAGACAATACCCTGAAATTTACGCCAGTGGATGAAGAAGGCAAAGAATTGCAGCCCAGATATCTGCCCATAGAAGGGGTGGACAATCTATATATTTTTGGGAGTCTGGATGCCAATAGCGCTTTATACAATTTCCTGGGCAAAAATCATGTTACTGTTCATTTTTTTGATTATTACGAGCATTACACCGGTACATTTTACCCCAAAGAATATTTGCAGGCAGGTAAGGTGCAAGTGCAACAGGTACTTCACTATGCAGATGAGGATAAACGAATGACGATAGCAAAATCATTTGTTGAAGGTGCTGCTGGGAATATTGTCAGAAATTTGAAATACTATGTCGGACGTGGGAGAAAGCTCGAAACTTATATCGAAAAAATTGACCAGCTAAAAATGGACATAACCCATACCCATGCCATTGATGAGCTTATGGGTTTGGAAGGTAATATCAGGCAAACTTATTATGGGGCATTTAATGGGATTATCAATGATTTTAAGATGACAAACCGCAACCGCCAACCACCACTTGACGAAGTGAATGCGCTCATCAGCTTTGGCAATATGATGTGCTATACCCTGTGTCTTGACCAGATATACCATACTCAATTAAATCCTACAATAAGCTTTCTGCATGAACCGGGAGTTCGCCGATATTCTTTGGCGCTCGATATAGCCGAAATTTTCAAACCACTGTTGGTGGATCGCACAATATTTCAGGTATTGAATAAAAAAATGATTCAGAAAAATGATTTTAGAAAAGAGCTAAATAGTTGTATTCTCAAAGATCGTGGTAGAAAAACATTCATCAAGGCATTTGAAGACAGGCTGAAAGAAACCATTATGCATAGAAAACTAAAAAAGAAAGTAAGTTACAAACACCTTGTTAAATTGGAATGTTATAAAATTGCAAAACATATACTTGATATTGAAGACTATGTCCCGTTCAAGGCATGGTGGTAAAAAGTAATTATTATTAAATTAGAATGCTGAAAGGAATACTGAAATGAAGAAAAACAAATTCTCTCCAAAAAAATACATCATCGAAAAAGGCCGAACTTTCCCAATTCATCAGTGTTTAGTAGCAGATGCTTATGATGACATGGGGCTTACAGCCTGTTTGATTTTGAGACGGCAACCAAGTAGTAAGTTTATGTTTGCCAACTTATGCTCGATAGATATTGCCTTGGTGTAAAAAGTGCTTTTTATAATTATAACTTTGACGATCAACAGCTATCTGAATTAATTGAAAAAATAGGTAACGTTGGACAAGTCCGAGAAGTTGATCCTACCTATTTTCACAATCTGGTATATGCAACCCTCGATTTTGCCGAAGAAAATGGATTTAAGCCAGAAAAAGATTTTGGAATAGCTGAAAAAATTCTCGATCCTGACTTGATTGACGATGGTATAGATGAAATAAAGGTGGGTGATG
>CAZDRA010000282.1:0-2203 GCA_964507705.1 uncultured Roseivirgaceae bacterium
GGGTAGAAATCCAGATTTTGGATGTGGGGTCGTAGGTTTAATAAGTGAATAATAACTCTTTAAGTAAAAGAGTTAATTACCGAGAAAGCGAGACGCTGGAGCTTTGAGGATTTTTGAGTTAGGAATTTTTGTTGCTTATTTTTGGCTGCCTGTTATTTCCCAATATCCACCTTTATCGGATCCGATACGTTGTAATTTACCTTGTTTCTTTAATTTTCTAATATTCCAATCAACCCCATCTATTGTAATGCCGAGAAAATCAGCCAATTCCTGACGGGTTACTTTATTGTTCTCTCTGATTATTTTAAGGATTTTCACCGTAGTTTTCACCGTAGTTTTCACCGTAGTTTCCGGCAATATATTTTCCGCATCTTTTATGGTATCTTTTTCTACGGGGCGCGGAAAAACAATCGTAAACATTCCCTTCGTTTTAAATACCGGCTTCGGTAGTCCGGCTTTCTGAATAGCCGATTCAATTCTTTTTATTCCCGAACCCACTTGCTCTACCATAGCTATCCGCTGAAATAAACCAAATACTAAAGGATTTCTGCTGGCGCTTTTTGTACCGAATTCTTCTGGTGAAATAGCGCTTACCAAACCGCCCGGATTGGTTATCTCCATACGATTGTCAAATAATTCAATCATTATTCTGCCGCCTTTATCGTAATAATCGCGATGCGAAAGGGCATTGATAATCGCTTCTTTTAGTGCAATTTCAGGTATTTCCCATACCTCTTTTCTGGGGCCGCCTCCTTCAATAATATATCGTACACTCAATTTGGTTTTCAGCCACAGTAATGCTTCGCGATATTGTTGCATCAGCGGGCCTCCCAAAACTTTATCATCAGTAATTTGCACTTTGTCGATCCCCTCAAAAGCAACACAACGAATTACAGCTTTATCAAAAAATGTTTCCGGATATTTACCAAAAAACAATACACTGCCGTTTTTAAATGTTTTACCTTCATTTATCAACTGTAAGTTCTTAATAATTTGCCAATCGTCAGCAGCCGGAGAAAAGCCCGCAACAATTCTGAACTCTTTGAAAAACTCTTTATCGAAATCATTTTCAAAAGAAAAGTTGGTGCAACTGCCTTCATCAAAATAGATGCGACCCGATTGTTGAAAGAAGTCTCGCATTTGCTCTACCGAAGTTATTTTTTGGGAATTGGGACCTTGCCTTACATAAATAGCCCCAGAAAGTGTATAAGGTTTTTGTGTGCCAGATGGAACCTCGATAACCCCAATTTGTTTTCCTTCAATTTCAATTAAATAAAAAGGGCAAAACAGATGTGGGTTAAGTTGATCGATTGCATTCTGGATGGCCGAACGTTTTTTATTGACAACATCTACGCCCTGGATTTTATTGTTGTCGTCAATACCCAACAAAACAACTCCCCCTGCAGCATTAGCAAAAGAACATACCTCTTCTGCCAGCTCTTTTACCTTGGTAGGAACACGGATTTTAAACTCAGCATTGTAGCCTTCTCCAGATGTGATGATACTCTTTATGTCTGCTTCGGTGAGTTGCATATTCATCTTTAATTTCTATTGCTAAATTTAATGGATTTTGTTCAGCGCATTATAATTCCTTCGCTAATTCCCGCAGTCTTTTTTCAGTATCTGGGTTTGACGGCCTGGTCGCTTGATAATCTACGAGCCTTCCTTTTTTATCAAATATCATATAGTTAGGAACACCATTCAATTCCATAAATTTTAACATTCTGGCATTAAACTCATTTTCGAATACGTAATGATTATTTTTTGTGAATGTCATATCATATACTCTTTGCCAATTCTCACTATCAGACTTATCTACCGACACATAAACAAATTCTATTGGCATCTCTTTCATATTCTTTTTTAGATTATTTGAGTATTGCATCTCCATTTTACAAGGTCCACACCAAGTTGACCAAATGTCCAGATAAACTATTTTTCCGTAATTGTTTTTCAATAAATCAACAAATTTCAATTCGGTATTGGCAGTATCCACCAAAACAGTATTGGCAAATTCGGCATGCAAAGGCTCTCCTATCAGACTTTGCTTTTCGTTATGTTTTTTTATTGCATTGTCAACAACTTGGGTTGAATATTCATCTGTATCCAGGGCATTAAATTTATTTATTGCCAGGGTGTCGTAGTGTGCCCTGTAAGTAAAAGATTTACTAATTTCCCCGGCAAGAACATATTCTTGAGTTTT
>CAZDRA010000283.1:0-2184 GCA_964507705.1 uncultured Roseivirgaceae bacterium
GATATATTGATCAATGCTGCAGGCGGACATGTCCCTGAAGCTGTTGTTGCTGAAAATCAATCTATATTTGACACATCGCTGGAAGGTATTAAAAAGGTGATGGATATCAATCTTTTCGGGACTGTGATTCCTACACTAATAATCGGCAAAGAAATGGCCAATCAGAGTAGCGGGAGTATCATCAATATATCTTCTATGGCATCAACTCAATCAATCTCCAGGGTGCTTGGATACAGCCTGGCTAAAGCGGGTATTGACATATTTACCAAATGGATGGCCATGGAAGTAGCCACAAAATTTGGAGATGGTATCAGGGTAAATGCCATATCTCCCGGTTTTTTTATAAGTGCTCAAAATAAAAATGTACTCATTGACGGAAATGGGAATCACACAGAAAGAGCAAAGAAAATTATAAACAAAACTCCAATGGCTCGATTTGGTGATCCGGAAGAACTGAATGGCATTGTACATTATCTTTGTAGTGATGCATCGAAATTTGTTACCGGAACTGTGATACCGATTGACGGTGGGTTTAGTTCGTTCAGCGGAGTATAATGAAAGTGCAATTTTTAAAATCATGGAGATGGTTTGGCCCTGATGACCCCATCAGTTTGGATATGGTAAGGAAAACTGGAGCTGAAGCCATTGTCACAGCTCTGCATCATATCCCCAATGGTTCTCGCTGGGAGATTGATGAAATCCGACAAAGACAGTCAATTCTAAAAAAATACGCGTCCCTACAGGATAGGAAAGGATTTGAATGGTCGGTTATAGAAAGCCTGCCTGTCCATGAGGAGATAAAATATCGTGGGCCGCAATGCAGCAAATTCATTGATAACTATAAACAAAGCCTGGCAAATCTTGGAAAATGTGGCCTGACAAAAGTGTGCTATAATTTTATGCCTGTGATAGATTGGGTGCGCACTGACCTGAACTATCAATGGAATAGCCAAGGGGAATCCATGCTTTTTGATTATCCTACCTTTGTTGCATTCGATGTATTTATACTGAAAAGACCAGGCGCTGAAGAAGATTATGATGATTTGCTTTTAGCCAAGGCTAAAAAAGTTTTTGACCAAATGAACGAAAATGAAAAAGAGTCATTGGCACATAATATTATTGTAGTGACCCAGAGATTTATTGATGGTGGAGTTGGAAATTCGAAAGATTATAAAAAAGCCTTTCTTCATAAGCTGGGCTTATACAAAGATATTGATGAGAATGCTCTTCGCGAGAACTTGTCCTTATTTCTAAATGAAATACTCCCTGTCGCTGAAGATAGTGGCATAAAAATGTGTTTGCACCCAGACGACCCTCCATTTCCGGTTCTTGGTTTGCCACGGATAGCCGGCACCACTGAAGACTATAAATTGATCATGCAGCGAAATAGTTCATCTTCCAATGGCATTACCTTTTGTAGTGGATCGCTGTCTTCCAGGGTTGATAATGATCTAATTGAATTTTTACATGCTCTTGGAGAAAAGGTGTATTTTGCACATCTTAGAAATACAACAATTCTGAATGAGGATGGCAGTTTTTGTGAATCCGGTCACATAGAAGGTGGTGCTGACATGGCAAAAATTATTGAACTACTTCATAGTGAAATGAGGAAGAGAAGAGATTCAGGTATTGAAAATTACCAGATTCCCATGCGCCCCGATCACGGGCTGAAATTAAAAGAGGATAGCGGCATCGCTTCGAATCCGGGATATCCGTACTATGGCAGAATCAAAGGTCTATCAGAAATTTCAGAATTAGAGGAGAGGATAATTAATTTAGATAAAAATTTATGACTACGACTAGCTATCTACTCTTTTTACTCTTGTCATTTTTCTTAGCGTTTTCAGAATCAAAAGAATATTCTAAAGATAAAGCACTGAATAAACCCAATGTTCTGTTTATAGCAATTGATGACCTGCGCCCTGAGTTGGGTTGCTATGGAAAAGATTATATTCATTCACCCAACATTGATAAACTGGCTTCCGAAGGTGTGGTTTTCACCAACCATTTTGTGCAGGTGCCAACTTGTGGTGCTTCGCGTCATAGTCTGCTAACAGGACAGCTTCCGATTTCTACATCTCATTTAAAGAATAGCATTACTGCAAATACAATTTCAATTCAGCCTGAGATGGAAGCACCCGAAACATTTATTCATCAACTAAAACGTAATGGGTATTATACCGT
>CAZDRA010000284.1:0-2151 GCA_964507705.1 uncultured Roseivirgaceae bacterium
ATTATATTTTTACCACGGATCAATATATTTATGATTTTAGCGGAAGACATAAAGGCCTGAATTATTCGGTGGTGGACATGAACCGTGAAGGAGGCTTGGGCGATGTGATTCAAAAAAACACATTGCTCTATAAGCCGACTACCGAAAAATTAACGGCAGTTCGAGCCAATGATTGCAGCAGTATATGGCTGATAACGCATCCGTTAAAATCTGATGAATATTGGGTGTATAAAATAGATGAGCAGGGCTTAAATACTGATCCAGTGATCTCTAAAATTGGAGTAAATCATACTTATGGCAGGGGGCAGATCAAGGCATCGCCTAATGGGAAGATGCTGGCCTCCGCAATCGATGACCCTGGAGACTTTAATAGACCTCCTCCAGCACAAGGCTCTTTAGAGTTGTTTGATTTTAATGATACCACAGGTGTAGTATCAAACGCCAGAATACTCCCTACCGAAAGATTTTTTAACTTTCTCAGGATCTATGGGGTTGATTTTTCGCCTGACAATACCAAATTATATACATCCACTCATTTCGATTCTATTTATCAGTACAACCTTCTTGAAGATGAGCCAAGGCAGGTAGCAGTGGGTTTTAAAGATTCCTTAGGTTCTATGCACGGTTTCCAACTGGCCGGTGACGGAAAAATATATGTTGACGGGGGAGATCGCAAATACGTGAGTGTAATTCATAATCCCAACGCATTGGGAGCGGCCAGTGATTTCCGCCCGAATGATCTTTATCTTGACGGGAAAAGTGAGTCATTGAGTTTTCCCAGCTTTATCCAGAGCTATTTTTTTAAGATTTATACTGATTTTACTTTTGAGAATACATGCGAAGGAGGGATGGTTCAATTTCAGGGCACTGCCACGGAAGAAACAAGGGAGTGGATCTGGGATTTCGGGGATCCTTCATCTGGTGCTGCCAACAGGTCATTTCTACAAAACGCAGAACATACCTTCAGTGCCCCCGGCATCTATCAGGTAACATTGACCGTAGTGGCAAGATGCGGGGAAACGGCTTCTGCAACTAAGGAAATTACCATTTATCCCGATCCTCAAATCAGCCTGGAGCCGGATACGGTAAGTATTTGTTTTGATGATGAAGCTTACAAACTGGAAGTGCAGGATTTTCCTTTCACGGAATATGCATGGTCCACCGGGGCTACTGCAAATAGTATAGAGGCACATGAAACAGGCCTGTACAAGGTCATGGCTTCCAACCCATGCTATATCAGAAAAGACAGCCTGTATTTATATGTAATACCGGAAGTGAAAGCTTATCTCCCTGATGATACCGTTGTCTGCGAGGGCAACTTCGCTGTACTTGACGCCAGAAATCCAGACGCCTGGTATCTCTGGAATACCGGGGAAACCACTCAGTCCATTGCTGTGGAATGGCCTGGGGTCTATCATGTAGAAATAGAAAATGAATGTAGCTATGCAGTGGATACCGCTAATCTTATATTTATCCCGGAAGACGACGGCATTTTCACCACCAATGTATTTACCCCCAACGGGGATGGCTATAATGATGAATTTGTCCATTATGTCATCAACACCCCTGAATACAGTATAAAAATTGTAAATCGCTGGGGCAAGGAAGTATTTTCCTCTGAGGATCCATTCAAACATTGGGACGGCATAGCCAATGGAGAGGTATTGCCAAGTGGCGTATATTTTTACCGGATCACAGCATTAAATTGCAGGGGAGAACTTATTCATATAAAGGGGCCTGTTAGTTTGCTGAAATAGATCAGGTCTTATTGGTCAAAAGACCTGATCCCTCCTCAGCGTCACCTGGTAAGGGACTCTGAGGTAGATGATATCTTTCCAAAGGTTATCTTACATGTATTTTTATACCCAGCACCTCAAAATGAGATTTAGCCAGAGTCACCATAATGAGGGGAAATCTATAATTAATTTTTAGATACTGAATTGCCGGATATTTACTATTATTGCCAAATCATTCTTTAATAGAAAAAAGCCTTAAAATCCATGACATACAATATATTGCGTTCGATAATTATCCTCATTATTGTTTCCAGCTGTTCTACTGTATCCAACCAAGCTACAAAACCCAATCCATCTTCCGCAAAGTTAGATCGGGTTTTGATCATTGCCATGTCCAAACAATATGAGACGAGAT
>CAZDRA010000285.1:0-2147 GCA_964507705.1 uncultured Roseivirgaceae bacterium
GACATGCTCATTTTTCAACCCAGGGATTATCAAATGAACTTTTGTTCGATCTGAAGATATCTTTACCCTACTAATAGTCAGGGTCTCCAGATCCATTTTTGGCCCTCCGTATGATGCAGTTGGCAAGTACCACCATTGTTTTATCAAATAGTCTGATGGTAAATTTCCTTGGTGGGCAGCAATTGGTTCTGTAAATTCTATTTCAAACCCATTGGGTTTTGACCGTATCGCAAGCATTTCAAAAGTAACTTTATCATTATATTCCAGCCGTTGCAGGCCGTGCCTGGTTTCCTTCCAACTCCATCCGCCACCCATACCTACACCACCAACATAAAGTGCGCCATCAGGTCCCCTACGTATCCGGTTAATGCCCACCTCGAGACCTTGCGTAAATCTGAATACTACACCTTGATACGACCCATTGACAATTTCGAGAAAAACTCTTTTAATTCCTCCGTGAGTAACATCCCCAAACATCATTTGGCCATTATATGGTCCATCGTACATCAAAGAAGGTTCGGTTGGCGAGTTGGAGATTTCATGCTCAGGTAGCCATATAGTCGGGGGCACCATTTTTAAATTCATCATTGAATCAGGTAGCCCCCATCTCATACCATGGAAATCCCCAGGACGAATATGAATAAATTTATTAGCCGGAAGCCATTGCCCTTGGTTATCTGTAACAAATATTTCGTCATCTATTCCTATCCCTATTCCATTTGGTTGTCGGAGTCCATGATTAATCCATTCAAAGCTTCCATCCATAGCAATTTTAATTGTCTTTCCCCTGTCAGGAAGGGGCTTTTCATTGGCCAATAGCCGCATTGGCAGAGAGAGATTTGCATAAAAATGTTTGTCTTTAAACACAAGCCCAAAGGCAAATTCATGAAAGTCGGTTGATACCCCAAATCCATTACATATTGCTTTGTATTCATCTGTAATTTCATCTCCATTATGGTCAATCAACTGCGTAAGTTCTTGCTTTTGCAAAACAAATATTTCACCTTCAACAACAGCAATCCCCAAAGGTTCTGCCAGCCCCTGAGCGATTATTTTTATCTTTACCTGGCTACTGTCACCCGTCTCAACTCCTTCCAAAATATAAACTGAACCTAAAGGACTCCATGTCGCTACCAGTAATCGACCATCAGGTAAGAATGCCAAACCACCAACTTTAAATTCCGTTTCTGCCAGGTGAATTGTGCTGAGATTATAGCTTGGGTGAACGCCATCCAAAGGTGCCCCAAAACCTGGTTTAACAAGTTTCTTCTCCTGCGAAAGTGATTTAGCATCCACGTCGATTTTCTTTCCGGAACCTGATGTTGCAGTATTGCCATCATCGTGATCCAGAGAAAGAATATAATGAACCATAGTCTTAAGGTTCCCCTCGCTTAGATTTGGGTGAGGATTCATTGCAATCTCTCCCCAAACTCCAGATCCACCCTCCTTTATTCTCTTAACTAGCTGGTCCACTACCTCATTTTCAAGAGGATACTTTTCAGCAATTTGCTGAAATCCGGGTCCGATTGTTTTTTCTATCCATTCATGGCATGTGAAACAATCGGATCGCTCTATCCAATACCTTCCTACTTCACCGGAGTTTGGCGGACCGACAACCGGAACTTGATGGGAAATTTTTTCAAAATAAGTCCGAAAAATTGTTTCCGCATTTCTTTCCAGCTTAAGTGTCTTTGACTGCGTACTCAAAAATACAGATACATCTTGTCCGACACCTTGAGTCAGGAACATTCTTTCCAGTCCCGGATTCCCGTTTTTATCACGTATAAACTCCGGACGTTCTTCGATTTCTACAATATCTTTACCCGATGTCAGCCTGTACTTTAGGTATATCTGCCCATGCTCAAATCGGTATCCTTGAAATCGAACATCCACAGCTTCCTTTACTCCCTTCCGTTCAAATATCCAGGATCCTTCAAGCGACATATTTGATACATAATCCTTTCCCCAACTGGTAGGTTGCATTGCCTTTGTTTCATTGTAAACCGTTCCATCCCAGTTTACCCCACCTTTCCAAGCTCGGAACAGTCCACATTGATTTAAATCATAGGCCACGTAACATTCCGGATCAAGGGCTAAGGTGAGCATTCGTGGTCTATAGTCCAGCACCGATCGGAGTGCCCATGGTT
>CAZDRA010000286.1:0-2118 GCA_964507705.1 uncultured Roseivirgaceae bacterium
TTTTGCAAAAGCCGCGACAGGTTTAAAAGTCCCGCTGGATGAGTTTGTTAGGCCACATTTGTTTGTACCCTAAATTGATCAAAATACTTAATTTTTTGTAATTCAATCTCCCGCATTAAAGACTTCTTAATTTCATTCCTATCAACACCTTTAGGTGAACCCTGAAATATTATGGATTTCACGTTTACTTCTAATTCTGATTCCTCTTTTTTTGATTTCTCATATTCAGGAAAGCCTATTACCACTACACATTCTCCAACCAAACCACTCAGATTAAATTCAAATCTACATTCAACTCCGTACATCAAAATATAGTCATGGTATTTTTTATCTTTGACAAAAAAAGTGTCCTGTAATGACTCCCCCTTTAATATCAAATCTTTAATTTTCTGTGACATCCACTCTATCCCCTGTGGTAGGGTGCTTGTATTATCAGGGGAGAAAGACAAATCAACGATACTCATAAAACTCAGAAATGGAGATGTTGTATTTTTAGTTAGGCTCCAAAAGTACTCTATACGGCTAGGATTAGAGAATGATGAAAATAGAATCTTCTCTACTTTGCTTCCTTCTGGAACATGACCATTTGATTTAAAATGACTAATTATGCTCTTTGATGCCTCATTTGCTACTGTTTTTGTCTCTGCCGCAGTATAAGTCATCACCATTCTAATTTGATCCTTATCCTTAATCTTCCGAAGCTCAAGGCTACCCGGAAATACGTTAGTATTATTAGCCCAGTTCTTAGCTTTGTCGTTTCTCTCAACCTTAAATTCAAGGATAACGTGGTTTGGGTCTCCATTTACGGGAACAAAATCTGGACTCCCTGCCACACTATAATTACTGAACTCCAAGTCTAATACCTTATTCAATTCAAAGTTATTGGGTAAGCATTCAACAACTGGTTTGCCATCAGACCAAGCAATATGCTGAGTTACTATCTTTGGGTTATCTTCTTTTGTATTTTGTTGTTCTCGTAAATAATCGAATTCATCAGGACTCAATAAACTACTAGTTAAAATAGGCACAGTCTCTGATTTATCCTTTCCATATGTAAAAACCCCTCTCATCCTTAAGACATCAAATAAATTCCCTTTAGTTATATAGGACTGTTCCAAAAAACCTCTTAGCATTTCGCCTTGTGGAAGTATTTTATCTATATCTGATGGTTGTTTATGCATTTCCTAACCCCCTGAAATCATTTCGGTAGCAACCGACTGTAATATTTTTTGTGAAATCTTTATCCTTAAATCCTGTCTTTGATGCCTGGACATCATTACTGTGCCTTAAATTATTGAAATCAGGAAATAAAATTAGGGTGCTAGAAGTAAAGTCCAGTGAAATATCTTGAGCCAAGCCAATTAGTCTCCTCAATCGGTCTTTATGAAACTCCTCTACTGATGAAAGGACTAATGATTTTGATCCATCTGAGTTGGTTATTTTTAGGGGAAGAATACTTGCATTAACATATTCAACTGGCATGACAGATCCCGCAGTTTCTCGACTTGAAGGGTTATAGTTTTGCCCTGTATTTGGGTAGAAAAATTCAACCTTGCTTTCTGAGTAAGTGGATCTTAGATGTTTTACGGTATCATATATGAAACTAATTCTATTGTTATCCACAAGGTAAATTACATCATAATTATAATCTTCTATCCTTCTTGTTGTAGCAACCTTTGAAATTACATCCGTATAAGATTGTTCGTCATTACTTAGCCAAAAGAGAACTCCAATATCCCTTGATTGGTCGATGGAGCTAGCAGCTAAATTTGAATCTTTTCTTAATTGTGATTTTTTGAAGCATTCAATTGTTCTAGCCAGATCACCAAAATGCTCTTTAAATTTCGTAGCTGGTGGCGAAGGATAAGGAACTGACGTAAACTTAACGGAAATCACCAGATGATCTAATGTTCTGTGTATAAGCTGTGACTCAAGGGATAGAAAATAGTCAATTCCGTGTGTGGATTTACTATGCTTTTGAAGTGTACAGGGTAGCTCCACTCCTTTTTGAATATCACTCCATCCAATAATCGACAAGAACTCTTTGACGATATCTTCACCAACATCACCAACTTTTTTTGACCATTCTCCCATGCTACTCCCCTGTAATTATTTTAT
>CAZDRA010000287.1:0-2098 GCA_964507705.1 uncultured Roseivirgaceae bacterium
CCAGCACCTCATCTCCGTTCGTTTCAGCCCTCTCACGTACAGGAAGTACAGACTCGAGGGCAGAAACAAACGGATCTAAGGCACTGATGAACTCTTACACTATCGGGCAGCATCAACTTTGGTGCCCTTGGTGAACTATTACCTTTGAAGCATACTTGGTATTCGAGAAGGCCTAACTGGGCGAAGATGGGGTGCTGCTGAATAGTTACAGCAAATTTATGTTGGGCCTCTGTCCATCGCCTTGGTCAAAGATTTTCTTTACCTTTGGGGTAAAAAGAATTATAATATTTGCATGGATATATCATTCAAGACAAATCAATTAGAAAAAGACCTCAATTCTGCCAAGAGATTGAGAAAAAAGTACGGTGATATCAGAGCAAAATACATTATGAGGAGAATGAAGGTCTTGTCAGCATCGCCAACGTTAGTCGATGTCCCCCATCAGCCTCCGGAAAGATGTCATCAATTATGTGGGGACAAAAATGAACAGTTTGGGGTTGTCGTAAAAGATCAATGGAGAATAGTCTTCAGAGTAAACCATGAGCCTATCCCAAGAAAAGAAGATAATAGTATAAATTTAACCAAAATTACAAAAATAACCATTACTTGGATCGGTGATTACCATGACTAACAATGAAAACAATCAGTACAACCCAGATTATGCTATCCACCCTGGAGAGATATTAGAAGAAACTTTAGAGGCGAGAGGTATTAAAAAAACTACATTTGCCGAAAAATGCGGAATTTCCAACAAAACCGTAAGCCAAATCATTCATGGAAAATCGGCAATAACACCAGAAATGGCTATTAAATTTGAGCGAGCATTGGGTAATTCTGCGTCATTATGGATTAATCTTAATACAGACTATGAGCTTAATTTAGCAAGAGAAGCAGATCAACACAACTTAATATCTCAACAAGGCTGGGTTAAAAAATTCCCAATAAAACAACTTGTTGATTACGGCATACTTCCCAAACGACGCAAAGTAGTTGATAATCTTTCAAATCTACTTTCTTTTTTTGGGGTTGCTAACATAACTGCTTGGAACAATTTTTATTTATCTCCAAATGTTGCCTTTCGTAAATCGCCCGCATTTGAAAACAGCCCTCATTCTGTTGCCACTTGGTTAAGAATTGGTGAAATTTTTGCGGAACAAATTGATTGTTCCTTTTATTCAAAAGAAATATTTAAAAACGTTCTTTCCGAAATCAGGTTATTAACTCAAGAATCACCATCTCATTTCCAGAAAGAAATGGTTGAATTATGTAGAAAATCCGGAGTTGCTCTTGTATTCGTGCCAGAGCTGCCTAAAACGCATATTAGTGGTGTTACCAAGTGGATTACTCCAAATAAAGCAATGATCATTTTGAGCTTAAGGCACAAAATGGAAGACCATTTCTGGTTTAGCTTCTTTCATGAAGCCGCCCATATTATTTTACACGGGAAGACTGAGGTTTTTATAGATGATACCTGCAACGCAAAATCAAAAAAAGAAATTGAAGCAGATGTGTTTGCCTCCAATATATTGACTCCTTCCAAATTGCTTTCAGAGTACTTAGCGACCAAGAAAGTATCTCAAGCTTCAGTATGTGAATTTGCCCAAAAAATAAATTTATCTCCAGGTATTTTAGTAGGTAGGTTGCAGCATGACAAAATCATACCGTACAGTTGGCTCAATAAGTTAAAACGTAGATTCGATTTTTCTGAAAAAGGGCAAAAAAGACCCAACAAGTCAATTCTCGTGCCGAGATAAATCAGGAGCCATGGGATTCCTGTCGCTGGTGTTCCCTGTCAAGTCATAACAGTTTGATTTAACTGTAAAAGTAAAGTGATACTCATGGGCGCAATATCGTTTGTTGTTGACTTTAGTTAGCCGTTTCTCTGCTGTTTATGACCAATGGCAAGGGAAAAAAGAATAGTTGTTCCCGGATATCCGCGTTAGAAATGTGTCTTCGATTTTCGTTGTAATTCTGTATAAACCGTATTATCGTCTTGTATAAATCGTATTATCCTTGCGTTTTTCTCCCAAAAGAACTAACTGGGCAACATGTACAAACGGAACAGTGAAAATTTCATCAAAGAATTATTGCAGAATTT
>CAZDRA010000288.1:0-2017 GCA_964507705.1 uncultured Roseivirgaceae bacterium
TTGTGATGAATAATTTCAGCAGACAGATATCTCTGGTAGAAATAGCCAATGTTGCAAATATGAATAAAACAGCATTTTGCAAGTATTTCAAAGACCAGACAAGCAAAACATGTGTTCAATTTGTGACAGAAGTCAGAATCAACTATGTCAAACGCCTGCTGATGGAAGACGATAGATATATCACTGAAATTGTATATGAATGTGGGTTTAACAACATATCAAATTTCAACCGGCAATTCAGAAAAATTGTTGGCGAAACTCCAGGCTCATTCAAAAAAAATCTTCACAAAAACTTTAAATGATGAATATAATTCACCTCATTGCTTCTCAATTAATTTCAATAAACAAATAATTTAGCGTACTTGTAAATAAATTTTACACAAAGTGAATTCTTTAATATATTGAAATTTCAACCTAAATACTATGAAAAAAAAATCTCCCCTTTTATCAAACACTTCAAGAAGAGCATTTATAAAATCTTCGGCAGCCATTGGAAGTTTATCAGTTATTCCGGGACCACTTAAGGCTCTTGCGGGTCAACCCAATGAAGATATTACTGATGCCGCAGATACCGGCAAAAGCATTATTGGAAATTATGGTCCCTGGGCAAATAGTCTATTGGAAGATCCTCCAAGTCTATCAATCCGCAAGGGCAATTGGAAGGATGTGGATGCATGGCAGCAGAAAGCTATGGAAAAAGCAGTTGACCTTGTGTCTTCCCCAGACATTGGGAAAACACCAAAGGTTACTGTAAAGAAAAAATATCAATATGATGGATTGGAGATAGAAGAACTTAGTTGGCAGTTGCCTTACGGGAGAGCAACCGAGGCCATACTGCTCAAACCCATTGGTGCTAAAGGTAAATTACCGGGAATTTTAGGACTACATGACCATGGAGGCAATAAATATTTTGGGAAACGAAAAATTACAAAAACTTCCGATCAAATGCACTCGATGATGAAAACTCATCAACATGATTATTATGAGGGAAATGCATGGGCAAATGAAATCGCCAAACGAGGGTATGTAGTGCTGGTTCACGATGCTTTTGATTTTGCCAGTCGTCGTGTAATGTTTGAAGATATGACGGAAATACCATGGGGTCATTGCTCAACAGTTGGAAAATCAGATGAAAACCCTGAAGAACAAACAAATATTGATATCTATAATTCTTGGGCTTCTGACCACGAAAATATTATGGCATCATCACTGTTCTGCTCGGGGACTACCTGGCCAGGTGTTTTTCTTGCCGAAGATAAAATTGCGCTAAATATACTAAGTGAACGAAGCGATGTAAATCCGCAAAATCTGGGTTGTGCAGGCTTGTCAGGAGGTGGACTGCGGACAGTATTTCTTGGAGGTATGGATCATCGCATTAAATGTGCCATATGCTTAGGGTTCATGACCACATGGAGTGATTTAATACTTCATAAATCTTATACACATACCTGGATGACATATGCTCCGCTTATGCCAAAATATCTCGATTTTCCAGAGATTCTTGGGTTAAGAGCTCCATTGCCTACAATGACATTAAACAATAACGAGGATGGTCTATTTACGCTTTCCGAAATGAAAAAGGCCGATCAAATATTACAAGATGTCTTTAAAAAAGCAGGAGCCGCAGACAATTATAAAGGTGGCTTTTATGATGGGATTCATAAATTTGACGCTCAAATGCAACAAGATGCTTTCGATTGGTTTGACAGGTGGTTGACAAAATAAAGTATAATATTCGGAGCAAGGAATAAAAAAAATGATTGAAAGTAAAAGCATTATTGGTAATTACGGACCTTGGGCAAATGGTCTACAGGAAGACCCTCCAAAATTATCACTCAGAAGTGGCAAATGGAAAAGCATAGATTCATGGCGCAGAGAAGCCATGGAAAAAGCTATTGAATTAATTTCCTCACCAGACCTTGGGAAATCACCAAAGGTTACTGTTCATAAACAATACCAATATGATGGATTGGAAATTGAAGAGCTAAGTTGGCAATTGCCCTATGGCCGACCAACA
>CAZDRA010000289.1:0-2012 GCA_964507705.1 uncultured Roseivirgaceae bacterium
AATCCCAAACGATCACCTTGGCATCGGGATTACCTTCCCAAACTCCCTCGGCAATACTGGTATTAACTTCAGCTATTACTTCAGCAGGGGGTCGTTTTGAACATCTTGGACATTTTTCTCCTTGCTGGCGAGATTGGCAATTTGTAAGGTTTTCAGAACCCGATATGGTGAAAACACCTCCAAGCTCCGGGATATCTTTAAATACATTTGACAATGATTCCTTAATCCATTGACGAACCAGCGGTACACTTGTACACATTGTGCCAAAGCCCTGATCTTCAAACCCCATGATGTCATTTTTATTTTCAAAAAAAGATGGAGGCATAGCCCTTGGTTCATTCATATAAAGATAAATCTTGACCCCATATTTACTTGCTCGTTTTGCCAACGTTTTGAGGTTTTTCATCCTTATATCGTGATCGATACCCAGCTCAGGGAATATTTTACTTGAGGTCAGTTGATGCAAAACTACATGAAGCCAGACGCCATTAATACCTTGTTGACTAAGTCGGTAAAGCAACCCATCAGGAAATGGATCCAATTCGGGATGAAGCAACGGATCGCCAAAAGGGGCGAAGTATGAATAAATAAATCGGATTTGCTCATCCTTACTTTTAGTGGATGGTATCGTTGGTTTTATATTTTCATCAACTAAAGATAAATTTTGAATGAATTTAAATCTCTCTTCTTGCGGTTGGCTCAGTTCTTCACCAAAATTTGCTTTCACTATTTTTTTTATTTCAACACATCTTTTTTGAACATCCGGACTGGGAGAAGTATAATGAATTGGTGAAACAGCGGGTTTCATGCCACCGACTTTTACCCAAAGAAAATCATCATCTCTCAGCGTCTGATTCAATTGTTCTTCGTTCCAGTTTAGTAAAATAAGCATCTGCTCAAAGGATATCAAATGCCAATTGCGTCGAATGAGAGATATGTACCCTCGCTGTTCAAAGTCAATACTCGGTTTTTGATATAGAGGAAGACCCATTGATTGGCCAATATTTATTACATTTTCTGAATTTGTATTCAGCACTTTTGCCAGCCTTTCAGTTGCAACAGATGCCCAATTGCGCCATACAAATGCATGCATTCGAGAAGGGAAATACGGATATAATGTATCGTGAATTTGATCTACATCTTCATCATTAAATTCAGTTTCTTGTTTGGTTGAGCATGAGTAAAAAAGTATGATGAAAACCAGATTTAGATAAAGTATTTTAAAATTTAGTAATGTTAAATTTATATGGATTCTCATAGGAATTTTAATAATGATGGTTTTAAAAATAACAATTAGTTTCATTCTTTTCCTTGTTAATAAATTTAGCATAAATTTGATAATTAAATATTGAGAAAGCCTAAGCATGAGACATTTAATTTTCCTTGTAATATCTACTTTCATTTTATGGGTCACTCCTACATTTGCTCAGGAAGAAACCACCTTATTTAACTATTGGAAATATTATTCTGATGCTGAAAACTCACTTTACAAGCAAATGTGTTCAGTAGCTTTTGAACAACTGGAAGCGAGAAAGTCAGAGATTGACAAATTAAAAACTAAAGCCGATTGGCAGGAAAGACAATTCGTGGTGCGGCGTAAATTGTTGGAGATTATGGGGCCTTTTCCAGAGAAAACGCCCTTAAATGCAAAAGTCACTGGTGTTATAAATCTTGATGGCTACCGTGTGGAAAAGTTGATCTATGAATCCATACCAGGTTATTATGTAACTGCAGCTCTTTTTATTCCCGACAAAATTAAAGGTAGGGCACCAGCCATTCTCAATGCCATCGGCCACAGTCCACAAAGTTTCCGACGGGATATATATCAAAATTTTATCATCAACCTTGTAAAAAAAGGATTTGTAGTGTTAACCTATGATCAGATTGGCCAGGGAGAGCGTGTGCAATACTATGATGAGAAAACAGGAAAATCAAAATTCCGACCAAATACTGAGCATGAGCACTCTTTCCCTGGAGGTCAATGTTTCATTTCCGGTTATTCACCATCAAGA
>CAZDRA010000290.1:0-1971 GCA_964507705.1 uncultured Roseivirgaceae bacterium
CAAAACAGTGGATATTAAATAGGTAAATTAATAGGTGCCTTGTTCTGCAGCAAGGCACCTTTTTATATTACTTATGGCAGACCATTACCTGGACAAACCAGAGCCAAAAAGGGAAACGAAATAATAAATATCTCCTTCATATCGCCACCGGACAGGCAGGTTACAAATAATTTCGCTGTTTTTTCTGTACTCATCTGTGCAACTTGCGGGAAATATTTTAAATTTTCCGACAAAAAATACACGCCTACCTATAATAGGTAAACAGGAATATTAGAAATTAGAGTCAATTTTCTGTAATCATAAGAATACTTCTTAAACATAAAATATAATTCGCCCAAAATGAAAAGCGCACTTACAGGATTATGGGTTTACACCTATTTTTTATTTGTTTCCTGTTCCACTCCCAATACACAAGGAGAAAAGCCGGATCAGGAAATAAAGTTTTTTGCCAAAGAGATCAATCATGAAGAAATTCCTTCCGGAGATAAAACAATAGCCTTTGTTGGTATCTCTCTTATTGATGCTGTTGGAGAATCAGTCGTAAATAACGCAACTGTCATTGTACGCGATGGACTTATTGATGAGATAGGAAAGTCTGGCGTTATGGTGATTCCGAAAGATGCCGAAATCATCCAGGGAGATAGTCTGACACTCATGCCTGGTTTAATTGATTCGCATTTTCACTACGATTATGTTAAGCATTTTCCCACCAAATTTATTAGAAATGGTATCACCTCCGTAAGAGACCCTGGGCAATGGATAGAAACTTACGATTTTGAAAGACAGACGGGTGATCCGCTGCCAAGATTATTTCTTACCGGTCCGCATTTAGATATGCCACCACCTACCTGGCCCAAGGATTGTTATGTCGTTCGGGATAAGGCAGAAGTCAGAATGGCCATGGATTATTTAATCGGTCAGGGAGTTTCAGCTATCAAAATATATCACAGGTTGTCGCTTGGGCTGATTAAAGAAGTGTGTGATATTGCCCATACTCAAGGTCTTCCAGTAACTGCACATTTAGAAATTACGGATGCTCGTCAGGCAATTTTAGCAGGCTTGGACGGCATAGAACATGTCACTTCTGTGGGTACAGCATTGGTATCCAGAAAAAGGGCCGAGGTGTTTAGACAAAATATGTTGGCCGACAATGATGAGCGAAAATCCGGTCGACTGGAAATGTGGAGAGATATTGATATATATGGCAAAGAGGCTGATTCGTTAATTAACTTTTTGGTAGCACATCAGACTTTTTTTACACCCACATTGGGTGCCTTCGAATACAGAATTGAAGGAAATAATAGGGATAGTGTAGCTTTTTTAGCCTTTCGAAATATGGCAGCTTTTATAGGGAGATGTCAAAAAGCTAATGTCAGAATAGTAGTAGGTTCTCATGGGCCATGGGTCCCTTATGCAAAAAAAGGATGGTCGTACCAGCACGAAATGGAGTTGCTATCTAATACCGGAATGGACAATATGAAAATAATCAAAGCATCAACTATCGAAAATGCCCGGTTTTTAAAAATTGACCATCGCCTGGGAAGTATTGAAGTAGGTAAACAAGCCGACCTTATACTAATTGAAGGGGATCCCATTACCGATATTAAAGACATGTACAACATTAGAAAAGTAATGCTAAATGGAAAGTGGGTGGAGTAAAACATATAAAAGAGTCATATTTTGCAATTTTTTTTTATTGCTGCTACTCATTCAAATTTCATGTATGAAAAAATCCCGGATTGGCAAATTGACCCTGATTGAGCCAATAGGGATTGCACGAGGTTTGGAATATGTCGAAGTAGAAATTTCCTTGAAAAGAGCACTATTGCAGAGCGAAACTATAGCCATCAGGTCAGAAAAAAATGGAGAATTAATAATAGGCCAATTACTTCAAAGCGAAAAAGATGTGTCAGGTAATTATGTAATAAATTCCCTATTCCCTGTCAGCATAGATGCTCAAGAGACGATACG
>CAZDRA010000291.1:0-1945 GCA_964507705.1 uncultured Roseivirgaceae bacterium
CGCACGCTGGGATCTGCGCGAGGGGTGCCGGGCAACCGGCATTCCTATCGCGACCTAATAATGAATTCAAAGACTGCTTAACAAAGCATATTTAACTCTGACAGTTATACAGAATTATTTACGGAGGTGGTTCTCAGGGAGATAATCCACCCGCAATAGCGGGTGGATGTTGATTTTTATTGACTCGTTATCAGGATGGTGGGCGATTTTGGAATTTTTCCTACTAGGTCGCCAAGAGTATTTGATACAACAAAATCATCTAATAACCATTCAGTGTCATTTTTATAGGTCGCATTTGACCAACCTAAAATGTATCCACGGATAAAACCCTTCGGTCCGCTATGTGGAACATGAAGTGATGCATTCAAATCTTCATGCATTTTGGTGAACTTGCTTTCACCGCTCCATCGCCTGTAGGTTTGTATTATACCGTCATTTGCACCTTCACTGGATTCAGCTTTAACATGGAAGACAATCTGCATCCATCGTCCTCGATCTGCAGTTGTTATAAAAGGTTTGGTTTGTTGAAATCCACCACTCCCTGTATAGTTTCCTTTTGAATAAGAATAAGCTAATGTTGCATCGTGGGTATTGATAGGGTACATTCCCAACCAAACAGTAGAACCTTCACCCGATGTTTCATATCCGTCCATCCAGATGGCGAAAAATTTGTTATTCATGGCCGGTGAGCCTTTTGTACCATAGCTAAAGTTCAGTGGCACCCTTAGCCAGAATTTTATGACTACTTCACGCATTGCTGTTCCGAGGCCAAAGCGTTGCTCCGTCCAGGTCTTGCCGGCAGGATACATAAATCGAAGTGCATATGAGCCTGTTTTCGCTATATAGTTTCGGGATGAACCATCAGGCATTACAGGGTTTTTGATGTTGTTGATGTTGCCATTATTATATACTGCAACGGGTCCGTCCTTATTATCTTGTGTTACAACAGAGGTTCTATTATTCGTCTCCCATTTGAAACCGTATTTGTTGGTTTTGGACATATTCATGGATTCAAATGAATCGGTAAAAATATCTGCAGCGGAAGCATTGAGCGATAATGCGAATAGTATGCTCAGGCAGATAGGTAAGAATGAGGTTTTAATATTCATAATATATCTCTTTGTCCTACAATATTAATCAATTTGGCTATATTGCCCTTGGCTGACCAGCAGAACCCAGTTACTTTCAATTTTCATTGTCGACTATAAATTGTCAAATGTTAACCTGATAATTTAAAATTTGTGATAAATATCCCATGAAATTAGGGTGTATCAGTCCATTTTGCCGATACTCGCTGAAAATTTTTTCACAATCCCACATTTCCTGTTTTATGAAATAGATTTCAGTAACCCACATCTTTAGTGCGGTAATCAAGGTATCCAAACCTGTATATTTGGGTTTAATCTCCTGAGATTACCTCCCCCGCTGCTTACAGCATTACAAAATAATTGTGATGAAATCTTTGATTTTAAACAATTCACTTAAATACCCCGTCCGCTTGCGGTGGGGTATTTAATTGATCGAGATTCGGTATGGAAGTTTCCTGGCTAAACCAGTATTTGGGACAGCTGTTTGGTTATGGTTTTGAACGTTTATCAGGTCAGGATAGAAATGCCAATTGTTTGGCACCTCTTGCGCAGGCCCCAGCGTGCGCCGCTCATGTGTCACCGATTCCGCCAATGGATGAGAGGAACGAAGCCCCCACAAAATCAATAGCATGGAAGGTTCAGGGCCATCTTGGCATGAACCCAAGTGCCACCAGAACCGAAAGTTTTGGTGATTACCAATAATGCAACTTTTTGCCCGGATGCCAGCCAACTGTTCGCCCGCACGAGCACTTCAAAATTATCATATGACATGAGTCGCGCGGCACCTCTTCAGTTAGCCTTCCTGATCTCTGAGAAATTATTAATCATGCCGTCCAGTACTTTTTTGTCGCGGGTCT
>CAZDRA010000292.1:0-1943 GCA_964507705.1 uncultured Roseivirgaceae bacterium
ATCTATAATCCTTTGTCGAAATATTTCGACCATTTTTTCTGCTACTTATGACACACATAAAAACAGAATCGAACAACATTAAAATTCTATCCAAATAAATTTCACTATACGCTGACTACTCACATGCATAACGAGTTGATATAACATCTTTAAAAACTGAACTGATGGGATCAGCCAGCATTAATTAATATCTCAAAACTATATTAGCAATAAATGTGCGACCAGAACGAACAACGTAAGGTCAGAAAGTACTCGTGCGACCTAAATAAAACGAAGAAGTACCAGATGAACGGCATTAGTCGTTCTGTGGTGAACACTGAAAGAGTTCCTAAGTGTTCTGCCCCCCTTTATTTTTTAATCTGTCCCTCCCTATTTTTGTCCGTCAAGGTTTTCAAAAAAGCTGTAATGTCACTCACCTGTTGATCTGTGAGGTCTTTATCCAATTGTAGTTTTCCCATCTTGCGTACAGCTTCCTCTAATGTTTTTATTTTTCCGTCATGGAAATACGGTGCCGTTAGTGCCACATTACGAAGCGGCGCTACTTTGAAAAACATACGGTCATTCTCATCCTTTGTGAGCATGTAGATACCCTGATCATCCTGATTTTCGTAGGGATGCTCTTTACCGAGCGGTTCATATGTCTCACCGCCGATCAGTATTCCATCGTGGCATGATTTGCAATCAACCTTGAAGAACGTCTCAAGACCGCGTTGCTCTTCCTCGGTTAATGCATCGGCATCACCCTTCATAAAGTCATCAAAACGGCTTGGTGTTATCAAGGTACGTTCAAAGGCCGCTATAGCTTCGGCAATATTCTGGTAGCTTATTACCGGCTCGGCACCTGGAAATGCACGGGCAAATTCTTTGCGGTACTCAACAATACCCCTTATCTTCTTTTCAACCGTTTGTTCATCAGGCATGCCCATTTCGATCGGGTTAAGAATCGGCCCCTTGGCCTGCTCGACCAGATCTTCGGCGCGGCCATCCCAAAACTGACTATCCTGCCAGCCAGAATTCAAAACCGTGGGACTGTTGCGTGTACCCTGCTCGCCCCTTGCACCGGGAGATGTTGGCAAATTATCAACACCAGCAAAACCATTCTCGAGACGATGGCAGGTTGCGCAAGATTGAGAATCATTGATGGACAGGCGTTTTTCAAAATAGAGCTTTTTGCCTAGCGCAATACGTTCAGGTGTGTCACTTTCAGAACCCGGCATGGCATCAGGTAAGGATCCGAAAAAGCGGTTAGCGCGACTGATTAGTCTGTCAGTTTCATCTGCAAAAACGGTGGTAGTTGCATTTAACAGGTAGAAAATAATGATCCAGGTGATATTTTTTAACATTTTCATTCAGACATCCTCTTATTTGGGTCACTATCGTCCAACCATGCACTCATTAGATAGGAAAATAAATGGGGTCAAAACACACTACTTACTAATATTAGAGAAAACTATGCTCTGATCCTATTTATTCTGATTTATCTCTATTGTCTCGTAGCCAATAAAAACCACCTGCGAACGATGCAATTAATGCAAGTATGATTACAATAATACCCATTAAGGTTAAACTTGAATTTTCCAACGCAGAATACATCATGCCACCGACACTAATAAATACCACAGCAAAACAATGAAACCATACTTTTATATTGGTATGCACATTAGCAATATCTGCTGTGATATACCCACCAATGAACATCGTAATCATTAAAAGAGGTAAAGCAAGTAAATATCTAAATATACCAGAGATGTCTTTTAAAAAAGGAAAATCGACTGCCAGTGCATTATAGCCAATAGCTATAAATACATATGCCAGTTGCAAAGTAATAAACACAACGATAACAAATAAACTACCAACAACAATTGCTTTTATACTTCTCATTGACTATATCCAAATTATCTAGATGACTGAGTTTATAATTAATTAAATGGGGCTGACCCTGA
>CAZDRA010000293.1:0-1914 GCA_964507705.1 uncultured Roseivirgaceae bacterium
TCGAACCACCGACTCACGGATTTTCAGTCCGATGCTCTACCAACTGAGCTACATCACCTCCAAATGAGGATGCAAAAGTAGGTAATATATTTTTTGACGCAAATATTTGGCTTGAAAAATTCAAGAGATATAATTTAGTTTAATTAGAGGCACTAAATAATGATTTTGATTCAGCAGTTACTATTTCTAATTGTTACCCTCGTGGCACTATTTATTTTTATAAAAAGAGTGTCTCGCATCAGAAAAAATATTCTTCTCGGACAAGATGAAAATAGAAGCGATCAATCTGGCAAGAGATGGCGATCTATGTTTCTCGTGGCTTTCGGACAAAAGAAAATGTTTAAAAAACCCATACCTGCATTTCTTCATTTGCTTATTTATGTTGGGTTTCTGGTGATAAATATAGAAATGATCGAATTTATCCTTGACGGAGTTACCAGCAAACACCGCATCTTTGCTGGGTTTTTAGAAGGTTTAGGCTATACAGGATATTACACAGCAATAGTCAACATATTTGAATTTATGGTAATAGCGGTTTTGGTATCGTGTTTATTTTTTCTGATCCGCAGAAATGGTTTGAAAGTGAAGCGGTTTCGAGGACTGGAAATGACAAAATGGCCAACCTTGGATGCCAACTTAATTCTGATCTTTGAAATCCTGCTCATGTGCGCCATACTTACCATGAATGCCACAGACCAGGTATTGCAGAATAGAGAGGTTGCGGGATACCCAGATACGAGCGCCTTGGTTTTCAGTCAATATTTTACTTTCATTTTTCAATCGTTGAGCACTCAATATTTAATAATTGTTGAAAGAATTGCCTGGTGGTTTCATATAATCGGGATATTCTCATTTGCCATTTATATTACATATTCCAAACATTTGCACACCTTCATGGCTTTTCCCAATACCTACTTTGCAAATCTTGAGCCCATGGGAAAAATTGATAATATGCCTGAAGTGACCCGGGAGGTAAACGCAATGTTGGGAATTAACACACAAGAAAATCAAGAGGTACCAACAGAGATAAAGCGATTTGGGGCGAAAGATGTCAAAGACCTATCCTGGAAAAGCCTGATGGATGCCTACGCATGTACAGAGTGTGGGAGGTGTACAGCCGAATGTCCTGCAAATCAAACAGGCAAAAAACTTTCTCCTCGAAAAATAATGATGGAAACAAGAGATCGCCTGGAGGAATTGGGATCATTGGTAGCAAAGCAGGGCAATGATGCAGATGATGGAAAATCGCTCTTGGGAGATTATATTTCTAAAGAAGAAATATTTGCATGTACCTCTTGCAATGCTTGTGTGGAGGCTTGCCCTGTAACGATAGATCCATTAAAGATCATATTGCAAATGAGGCGATACATGTCTATGGAAGAGTCAAGTGCACCTTCAGATTGGAATGCAATGTTCTCCAATATAGAAACCAGTTTTGCACCATGGAAATTTCCTCCATCTGAGCGTTTTAACTGGGTAAATGATCTAAATAAAAAATGATGGAAGATAAACAAAAATATGTTGCTCCAACCATGGCCGAACTCTCACAAAAAGGAGTGGTGCCTGATGTGCTACTTTGGATCGGATGTGCCGGATCTTTTGATGAGCGTTATAAAAAAGTAACGATAGCTTTAGTTAAGATTTTAAATATATGTGAAATTTCATTTGCCGTATTGGGTGATGAAGAAACCTGTACCGGAGATCCTGCCAGAAGAGCAGGGAACGAATTTTTATTTCAAATGCAAGCGACTGCAAATATTCAGGTGCTTAATGGCTATGAAATAAAAAAAATAATTACTGCTTGTCCTCATTGCTACAATACCATAAAAAATGAATACCCTGAACTTGGTGGAACTTATGAAGTGACTCATCATTCTGAATTTTTAAACGAGTTAATTCAAGATGGTCGACTAA
>CAZDRA010000294.1:0-1883 GCA_964507705.1 uncultured Roseivirgaceae bacterium
TCAGGGGCTTTCAGAAGGGGCGCGATTTTTGCGAATGCAAAAAATCGTGAACCTTCTGAAAGTCCCGCTGGATGAGTTTGTTAGGGCTATGATTTTTTTCCAAAAATATAACCCAATGATAATGTTATTATTGGTAACATTAATGTCCAGTATTCAATTGAATTAGAAGTGCCGTATAAAAATGTTAGCAATATACCTGTGGCCACTAAAAGAATAATTAAAAAACCAGCAATATTGGTGGGTGAGTGTGTTGGAGCACCAAAAAATTTACCTAGCCAACCAAATTCTAAATCCATTTCTTTAGATTTAAGAAGAAGCTCAGTAGTATGTGGGTTTTCATTATATTTTATTTGATCTGTCATTTCATGCTCCCCAAACCAAATAACCCTGTTCGTGGTAAAAGTCCGAGAGCCGCTTGTGCATGCTGAGATATATATCCACAATTATCACAAGTTACAATAATAGTAGGCATTGTGGCCTTTTGAGGATGAGAGAACATAGCCATGCCGACAAGCCCCCCAGATGGGGGTGGTGTTTCTACAGATATTTCTGACTCACCAATAACGCTAAAATTATTGGAGGAACACCTTGGACAAGGCTGATTGACATTTTTACTATTTAGAGCAGCAACAATTTGATTGAGTCGATCTTTGTTCATACTTCGCCCCTTATTTTTGAAGCCCTAAAGCCCCTGATGAGTTTGTTAGGGCTGTTTTAATGTTTAACATACGGTCTTAGATCAGGGCTATCAGCATTACTTACCAACACCTGTTTGAATACTGAAATCGGCAACTTTCCAATATAAGCAGCTTCAATAACTGGCATTACTGTATGACCATATGCATTTTTTTCTTTCCACATCTTCAATAGATTGTTCCCACAAATAAAACTATTAGCAACTTCATTTTTATCTATTTCAATCCAGATGGACTCTTTCCACTCTTTGCGGTACGGAATAAAGGTATGCCAGCTTGATAAAGGATACTGTTTTGAATATTCATCTGGATCAAATTCGTTGAATTCGAATAAACTCACGCCACCTAGCGTTCTAACAAATGGATAATTTTTTGGGCCATTAGCTGTCTTCCATCTATCCTTATCGCAAATTTCAGGTTCTGGTAGCAAATAACCACATTCAATTATCTTAGAATAATGCTCAACCTTAGTAGTATGCCATAGTCGATTATTTAATTTTTCAGGAAATGCCATTATTTCAGTTTAGTACCCAGATAAGAATCTTGGTTGCCCTAACGCCCTCATCAGCGGCAGGCGAAAGGGGCGCGATTTTTTGCGAATGCAAAAATCGTGAACCTTTTGACTGTCCGCCTGGATGAGTTTGTTAGGCGAAATTTTATTGCTACTGAATATGGCCAATTATTTTTGCGATACACAAATTATTTTTCTGGGCCAATATTTTCATTTCCTGCACACTCAGGACAATAAATTCTATCTTTGTTAAATATTGTCCAGATTTCCTCATCATACGCTTCATCTACCTCTTTAGGGCAATCGCAACAGGAGGCGGTTGGTTTTAATATTTTCAATTTTTCTGCCCTAATATGCAGTATATTCATTTCCTTTCCCTATGTTCTTGAAGGATTTTTTTACCTTTTTCAGTAATAACATATCCATTGCCTGATGTAGTTGCCGCCTTAGTTTTATCTTTTCGTGTTACTAGTCTATTGTCAGTCATGAAATAACGAGTCTGTGGTGAGATAGATTTTTCTCCCATAGAAGCCATATTCATAGAATCAATTACAATCATTTCTCCACGATCTAGCTCCTCTAATATCTCAGCTTGAATTTTTGTTAATTTTATTATTTTCTTTGCTGCCATAACCTCACCTATATTTCTACCGCCATATTTTTGCTCGCCTAACGCC
>CAZDRA010000295.1:0-1870 GCA_964507705.1 uncultured Roseivirgaceae bacterium
GAATTCGTAAGAAACTCTCTTAAAATATTTGCCCTGGCCCTCGTGGTATCTTTTTCATTTTTTGTTGCCATGTAGCTGGGACACATGGTACCTCCTGACAATTTAGATTTTCTGCAATCACCCGAACCATTGCAAAGCTCTGTTGTACGCAAAATTCCATCATAATCATCAAAGTTGAAGGTAGTATCAAACTGAGGCGTTGTTTGCCCAGGCCTGAACCTCAACGAAGTATCCATTGGAGGCGTGTTAACAATCTTTCCCGGGTTGAAAATATTGTTGGGATCCCACGACTTTTTTACTCTTTCAAAAAGTGCGTAATTCTCTTCCCCAACCATCGACTTGATAAACTCACCTCGTAGCCTGCCATCACCATGTTCGCCACTGAGCGACCCTTTATACCTTTTCACCAAAGCAGCTATTTCCTCTGCAATCATTCTGAATTGCCTCACTCCCTCTTGCGTTTTCAAATTCAATATCGGTCGCAGGTGCAATTCTCCTGTTGCGGCATGTGCATAGTGAACACTATACAAACCATGCTTTTTCAGAATTTCATTAAACTCCCTGATATAAGCAGGCAATTCCTTTACATTCACGGCGGTATCCTCAATAACCGGTGCCGGTTTGGCATCGCCTTTCATGTTGGAAAGTAAGCCAAGCCCCGCCTTTCTAAGTGCCCATATCTTCCCTGCATCCTCTCCGGTTAGAACAGGATAGTGATACCCATATCCATTTTTCTTCAACTCAGCAATCAGAGCGGTGGCAGCATCCTGCGCTTTCTGCATAGAATCCCTGGACAATTCTACAACAAGTATGGCTCCGGGGTCTCCTTTGATAAAGAACCTGTTTTTACTTTGGTTAATATTATTTTTAGTGCATTCAAGGATAAAATGATCCATGAGCTCGCACGCCAGCGGATGATATTTTAAGGCGATCAAATTTGCTTCCAGAGATTCGTTTATAGTCTCAAAATGAATGCATACCAGTAATTTTTCTTTCGGTGGGAGCGCAACCAGATTCAACTTGATCTCTGTGGTCATGGCAAGAGTTCCCTCCGATCCCGCCAACAACTTGCAAAAATTAAAAAGTTTTTCAACACCGGAAAATGGCTCTGCATCCAGTAGCAAATCCAGCGCATATCCGGTATTTCGTCTTGGGATTTCTTTTTTTGGAAATTCAGAATCTATGGAATTGATGTGTTCCTCCTTAGAAAAAATGGATTTGATTTCTGAATACAGCCTACCCTCAAGAGAATTTTGAATATCGCACTTTCCCTCAAACTCCAGGGCTGATAAAGATTTGAACTCCACCTCATTCCCATCACTCAATAATACTTTTAGGCTGATGACATGTTCGCGTGTGCTTCCATAAACAATTGAGTTTGATCCACAAGAGTTGTTGCCAACCATCCCTCCTATCATCGCCCGATTTGCCGTAGAAGTTTCCGGACCAAAATACAGGCCGTATTTTTTAAGGTGAAAAATCAAATCATCACGGATGACTCCCGGCTGAACCCTGACCCACTTTTCCTCCTCATTGATCTCGATTATCTGCCCAAAGTATTTGGACACATCCACCACTATTCCACTCCCGACAACCTGACCTGCCAGCGAAGTGCCTGCCGTTCTGGGAATTAGAGAAGTTTTATTTTCTTTGGCAAAAAGGATAAGTTTTTTTAAATCATCAACTGTCCTGGGGATAGCAACAGCCTTGGGTAATTCACGATATGCAGATGCATCAGTAGCATATAAACTAAGCATGGTGTTATCAAAAAACAACTCGCCGTCAAGCTGCGACCTCAGATTTATAAGCTTATCCTCCATACATTTTTATTAGTTTTTTCATTTACAATATTTATAATCATTCTATCATT
>CAZDRA010000296.1:0-1856 GCA_964507705.1 uncultured Roseivirgaceae bacterium
CAATCAATAAAATTGCCGATATGTTCTTCATTAGTTTGACGGCCATATTCCGAAATAATCATCTCTCCATCAGCATCAAAAACCTGCCAGCCTCCACCATGCCTTCCTATGCGAAGAAATCCTTCCGTCCCCATCAATTCAACTTTGGTACTATTAAATTCCCAGTTAGGGAACTGATCTGAATCTCTAATGTTGAAAGGTGTTTTCTTATAATTTGGAGTCCAAAGTGCGGCTTCCACATGCAGAGTGAGTTTATCATATTCAAATTCAGTTAAAAGTGTATCTGGTATTTCTCGGCCATCATCAAAAAATTGTACACCTCCAGAGCTAAACACTGATTTTGGTTCTGTTTTCCCCAAAACATATCTTGCTAAGTCCAATTGATGATAAATATCTCCGCCAATAGTACCGGTGTTGAAATCCCACATATCCCTCCACCATGTTCCAGGGCGATACGGGAGTTTTGGCGCAGGGCCACACCACATATCGTAGTCCAGTCCATCAGGAACAGCTACTTCTTTAGCGGTATGATTATTATTCAAATTCATCAAGTGATACACTCTGGCAATATGGATATCGCCAAGCTTTCCTGATTTGACATATGCCGCAGCATCATCGACATACTTCGAGCTCCTCGATTGGCTTCCTACCTGAATTACCCGTTTGTATTTTTTTGCTGCTTCTACCATCTTTTGTCCCTCCCAGGGAGTTACACACAGCGGTTTTTCGACATACACATCTTTTCCTGCTTGACAGGCCAAAATGGTTGCCAAAGCATGCCAATGATCCGGTGTCGCAATATAAATGGCATCGACATCTGGATCATCCAACACCTCTCGAAAATCCTGGGTAACCTTCGGGTCTTTATCCTGATATTCAGAGACTACTTCTCTGGCAACAGAAAATCTTCTCTGATCTACATCACAGAGCCAGGCAACTTCAACATCTGGTCTTTTTAGGAAATTCTCAGTCATATTAACCCCTCTGCCACCAAGGCCCATAACTCCCAAAATTATCTTTTCGCTTGGAGCAGCATGAATTATATTTGGAGATAAAGCTGTATAGGCTGAAGCTGCTCCTAAAGCGCCTAAAAATTTTCGTCGTTTAATGATAGTCATAATATAATTTGGTTATTTATGATAAGACTCTAATTATATTTTATCCTTCGAATCCTGCATTCTTTAGTACTGATTCAAGTGTAATCCAATCCCCATTTTTTTTAGTACTTTCTACTGCTGCCTCCATAAATGCATAGATTTCCATGGTCTCTGACATTTCAACAGGAACTTCACCAGATTTAAAATAATGGATTATGCGATCCACCAAAGGTTCATACCCTTCCCATCCTCCCAGATAGCTATTTTTTTCAGAACCAAATACCTGACCACCATATGTCTTTTTGCCTTCAACTATGCCACGGAATGTTCCAACTCTTCCATCTTCCCATTCGCCAACTACCAGGTCTGTCGAGGCAGTTTTAATTCTACGAACTTTCTTGCAGCCAGCCTTCATCACAGTAAACAATAATTCAACTCCATGAATACCATACCAAAACAATTCTGAATGGGTTGGTTCATAGCTTACCGGGCTAAACGTTTCTGCCCCAAGAACATCACCAATTTCTCCTCTTCGTGCTTCCTGGGCTTTTTTCATAAAACGTGTGCCGGAACTGGAAAAAGTAGTGACATTATACTTTTTGGCAAGATTGTAAATTGAGACCACATCTTTGAGAGAAGCAGCAATCGGTTTATCCATAAACACCGGTTTGCCAGATTGAAATACTTCCTCAGCTTGTACCAACCTATGACGACCATCTGTAGTTTCAAGAAGTACACAATCAACTTGATCAAGTAATT
>CAZDRA010000297.1:0-1846 GCA_964507705.1 uncultured Roseivirgaceae bacterium
CTACCAAATATGTCAACCCTCAAATTGGTTCTGTACATGGCCGATGGTTTTTTTACACTCCTGCTGCTCTGCCATTCGGAATGGCAAAACTCGCACCTCACACCAATGCCTACGATAGTCCAGGAACCTGGATGCCGTGTGGATACGATGACAGACACACTTCAATTGAGGGTTTTGGACATTTTCATGAATTTCAGATTGGCGGAGTTGTAGCAATGCCAACTGTTGGGGAATTAAAAACTACTCCGGGAATCCTTGAAAAACCAGACTCCGGATACCGCTCCAGATTTGATAAGCAAGATGAGCATGCATCAACAGGATACTACTCAGTAGTTCTCAAAGATTATAATATCAAAGCAGAACTGACTGCCACAAAAAGAGTGGGCTATCATCGTTACACATTTCCAAAATCTGAGAATGCACATATAATTTTTGATATTGGTCATAAACAAGGGGAAAGCAGCGATGTGATTGAAGCTGGCGCAAAATTGGTTAATGGAAATGAAATTGAAGGATTTGTGAGTACCTACCCGGAATACACAAAATTTTGCGACCCTGACAAGCGGGTAAATATGTATTTCGTTGCACGACTGAGTAAGGCACCAGATTCCGTTGGGTCTTTTACAGACAACGAGATTCACCATGGAACCTCCGAAACTAAAGGGATAAACAATGGATTATTTATAACTTTCAATACTTCTGATAGTGAGGTCATTGAAATGCAGGTTGGCCTTTCCTTCACCAGTATTGAAAATGCAAGATTGAATCTTAATACCGAAACCAAAGATAAAAATTTTGATTTGGTAAGGAATGAAGCTCAAAAAAAGTGGCAAAACATCCTTGGCAGAATTGAAGTAGATGGAGGGAAAGAAGAGGATAAAATAAAATTTTATACAGGATTATATCACGCCTTACTCGGCAGGGGAATATCAAGCGATGTCAATGGCGCCTATCCTACCCGTACCGGAGAAGTAGGTCAAATTCCATTAGATGAAAATAATGTTCCTGAATACCACCATTATAATACTGATGGATTTTGGGGAGGTTTCTGGAACTTGAGCCAATTATGGGCATTGGCATACCCTGAGGTGCTAAGCGAATACGTGCAGTCAAATATTGACTTTTATAAATATGCAGGCTGGCTTCACGATGGCGAAGCTGCGGGCACACATGCCAATGGGGTTCAGACTAATTTCCAGGGCTTACTTATGGCATCGACATACAATTGCGGCATCAGGGATTTTGATATCGAGAAAGGTTATGAAGCTGCTATAAAGAATGAAGTCGAATATCATAATAGAGACTTTGGTGCCGGCAAATACGATCTTAGTTATTTTGTAAACAGAGGTTTTATCCCCTCTCAAGACACGACTATTTCCAATGGATGGATTTTTAATTTTGGAGGGTCACATACCCTGGAATATGCTTTTAGTTCGTATGCAGTTGCTCAATTTGCCCAGGCATTGGGTGAGGAGGAAGATTATCGAAAACTCATGAAACAGGCACATTTTTATAAAAATATATTCGATCCAGAAACTAAGTTTATCAGACCTCGACTGCCCAATGGAGAATTCATTGATGATTTTGATCCGATGGAAGCCTGGCGTGGATTTCAGGAAGGTAATGGTTTTCAATACACCTGGTATGTGCCACACGACATCGCAGGATTGATGAAATTGGTTGGGAAAGATCTTTTCAATGAGCGTTTGGAAATGCAATTTACGAAAGCTCAAAAAACACTTTTTGGGGGAGGGAAAGAAATTGATAGCTTTTCAGGATTGGACAAATTGTACAATCATGGCAATCAACCATGCCTGCACAATTCATGGCTTTTTAATTATTCAGG
>CAZDRA010000298.1:0-1819 GCA_964507705.1 uncultured Roseivirgaceae bacterium
CATAATCTTTTTCTTCAAGCCCGGGTTTTTCAATTCGGGCTTTTTCATTGATCTCCACGTATAATGGTCTCGGTGAAAATGAAATCACAAATACACCCAAAGCAATCCAACCAAGTATTTTTCTTTTCAAATCCAATGGTTTATCTACAAATGCTTTTGGGTGATCGATTCCCAAAAATCGACCTATAACAAATGAAAACACCATATAAACTCCGTAGTCAGCAACATCTGGCAAAAAATGTGATGCGAAAATTTGAATAATCACTACCCAAATGATGAGTAACAATCGCTTTTTCAAATTCTTCTCGAAATGATGAAATGCTAAAAATAGAAACATAAAATAGAAAGCTCCATTAATCGCAAAGTCAACGTTTAGTGGGCCAACCGGTAATATTCCAATTCCTGAAATTGTAACCATAATCAGAAACAATACCCTGGATATTATACGACTATTTTTATATCCAAATAATCCATATATCACATGGCCCCCATCAAGTTGACCAATAGGTATCAAATTGAGCGCTGTAAAAAACAGGGCCAAATAACCGGCAAAAAGCCATGGGTAATGATACATCTCATAGTTGTTTGGTACCTTATCGGGATCGGCAACAAATTTTTTGAAAAACAGGAAAAGCAGGTTGTCACCAACCACAAGATTTGCTTCATTCTGATCATAAATATGATCTTCATAATGCTCGCCAAATTCTTGATATTCAGGGTGAATTTCAAAAATATAATCGGCATCAGGAAGATGTGTGAACCCATAAGTTAATACAAATAAAGCTATTACAAATCCTGCCAATGGCCCGGCAATACCAATATCAAAATATTCTCTTCTGGATTTAATAAGCTCTTTGATGCGAATGAATGCTCCCATGGTTCCGATGGTAAAAGGAATAGGAATAAACCCAAGCCACATAGGAATATAATATGGCAAAGTAACTTTCACATTGTTGTAACGTGCTGTAAAATAGTGTCCAAATTCGTGAACAGTGAGAATGCCAAGAAATGGTATGGAAAAATATAGTCCTGCAAATATCTCAGAAACTGACAATCGAACCTCGCCAAAAAATACCGATTTGCCAAACATCCATTCTGCCCCAGCAAATGTGGTTGCGATTACAGTGACAATAAAGAGAGCAATTTGAATAATTAGGGTTTTCCGTTCTTTATTTTCTTCCATTTGGCAATTGCTCCCTGGTTAATGAATTTTTCTTAACTAAAACGGTGTTAATTCCCATTTGGGTAGCAGCATTTATATTTTCTGTATTGTCATCGTAAAAAATCGTCTTGCTTGGATCCATCCCAAAATCATCTAATACATGCTGGAAACAAGAGCGGTTTGGCTTTCTGTCCTTGATCACATGAGAGTAATACACTTTATGAAAAAGATCTTCAGGGAGATTGTATTTGGTAGTTTCGCCAAATATTTCGTTGAATTTTACGATATGAAGTGCGTTGGTATTGCTCAATATCACCACATTATATTGTGCTGCCATCTCTTCGATCCACTCAATTCGTTGCTGAGGAATATCTCCAAGCATTGAATTCCAGGCATCATCCAGATGCTTGTCGTCCAAATCTGATTTTGCAAGTTTGCGTAGCGATTTTCTAAATTCAACATCGTCGATGGCGCCAACTTCATATTGCTGAAAAAATCCATGATTATGAATATCTTCTATCATGTGCGACCTCATATCTCTACCAAATAATTGAGAGAATTTGTCAAAGGCATGATCCATGTCGAGATTGATAATTACGCCACCCAGATCGAAAATTATATTTTCTATTTTTTGATTATTCAATTTTTAAAAATTAT
>CAZDRA010000299.1:0-1791 GCA_964507705.1 uncultured Roseivirgaceae bacterium
GCACGTCCGGATCTGTATGGGGGGCTTTATGAAAATGAAGTTCCTACCATTTCTATTAAAAAATGAAAATTCGACTCTTAATTTATCTTCTTACACTGTTCTGGTTGATCCCACTATCATCAATCGCGATAGTAGAAAACCAAAATTCCACGCATAACGTAATTTGTGGAATTACATCTGTAAATGGGGATGATGTAAAAATAGTTAAAAAAACTAGAACCATTCCATTTGTCACAACTAAGGATAACCCTGATTATTATTTCGGGTGTACAATTAATTCAGAAAAGAAGCTTCACGTACTAGAGGCAGTTCTTATTGCGCCAATCACCAAAAAAATCACAAGCAATATTGGTCATGCTGCTGACAACTTGAATAAAACTACAACAGTAAAATATAATCCTTATGCATTCACGGATTTCGCTTTTATTGTTTTTCAGCTGAATGAAGGTGATCAACTAGGAATTTACAAATTAACCATAATAATAGATGGAAAACCAGAGAAGCAAATAACGTTTAATATTGTTGAGTAAAACAATAGCAAAAAATAATATAACAATCTCATCCAGAAGGACTTTCAAAAGGTTCACGATTTTTTGCATTCGCAAAAATCGCGCCCCTTTTGAAAGCCTCTGATGAGGGCGTTATATTTAAGGAGAGTAATGTGCGAAATCATCCTTCGCTAGAAAACATACTGCAAGAACGATGTAGTTACGAATGGCTTGACTTAATTATTACAGGCTTCTTTCTTGGTGACTTTGTTGATGCTGAGAACGAAAAAGGATCTATAAGCTCACCTAGGTTCAATCTATTTTCTGGTGCGTCTGAATCAGAACATGGCACATACTCTTTTGAAAATACTACTATTCAAATAGAGCAGTCAGATGAATCTGAATTACAAAATTTGAACGGTGAGAAGCCAATTGGGAGCATCAACTACTATGATGCAGAGAATGTAGGTGTAACTATAAAGATCAATGAAAAACTTTACAGTAACCTTTGTTATTTACTTACAAACAATATCGAAAATGTGAGTTTAAAGATTGCCATCCCTGTTTGGGGAAATGCCGAAGCAAAATGCTTGCCATTGCTAAAGTATAAACTCACTTATGAGGAATAAAATAGCCATGAATACATGAACAATACTTTTGCATGTTAATAAAACATAATGCCTATGAATGATCTTGATAGATATATATCAGAAATAACAAGAGTTCGAAGAATAGTTCAAATATATATTGAGCTATTCTCGTCTTCGGAAACTGTAGAAATTCTAACCGAATTTTCTCCTATTATCTTTAGTGTTTTTCAAAGGTCGTTGCACGATGAAATTTTAATGTCATTATCAAGACTTTTTGACAGTAATGGATATGGTACTAATCAAGGGGTGCAGGAGTATTTGTCACAAAAAAACTTAGTGGATAACAATAAAGGCATATTAACTGATAAATTGAAAAAACTGAAAGAAGAGACAACAGAACTTTTGGAGCACATTGATATAAAATCATATCGCCACTTAAAGATAGCGCATAACGATAAAGTAACAATGCTGGGAGAAAATAGTGTTATTAAGCATAACATTGATTCTGAATCAATTATTTCATTATTAGAAAAATCTACTGAGTTAATTATAGGTATAAACTCAGAAATACAAAAATCTGATACCATCAGCATCCCTGTTAATTTCAATGAAAAATATGAAGGAAAGGGTAAGGACTTTATTAGTAAAATAAAAAAAATATAACAAACTCATCCAGCGGGACTTTCAGAAGGTTCACGATTTTTGCATCCGCA
>CAZDRA010000300.1:0-1765 GCA_964507705.1 uncultured Roseivirgaceae bacterium
AGGGGCCCGGATTTACTAATCACTTTCCCATGGTCATCCGAGAAAAACAAATTCGACTTTCAGGGAACGGATTATGCAAGCGGAGGTGGTACGACCGGTCAGATGACGGGGAATGCAGGAGGCCACGGAAGTCTAAGCCCCTGGACAATCCGCAATACTATGATTGCCTGGGGAGTCGATTTTAAATCTGGGGTGAGGAATAAAGTCCCTGCTGCCAGCATTGATTTTACAGCAACTATTTTAGCTTTATTAAATATTCCTTTTGATAATAATATTCAGGGAAGGGTTTTATATGAGGCCCTCGAAAATGGGGTAGATATCCATAAAATTCCGGTAGAAACTAAAAGTTTAACTATACATCACGGAAAACGAAAAACAGCAATTCAAATCTCCATAGTAGAAGATCATTGGTATATTGACAAGGGTTGGAGTATCGAAAAAGTAGAATGAAAAGTCAATGTGTATTAGTAGATAGATAGAATGTTAAATAGCAAGTTATATCAAATATGAAACGACGCAATTTTGTACAAATTATGGGTTCGGGAGCAACAGCACTTTCTATTTCCCCTATGGTAATTGGCCAATCAAGCCAAAGTCTGCCAAAAGATAAAATTGTAAGAATCGGTATTGTCGGAGGTCGATTTGGTGCGACATTTCAATGGCACGAACACCCCAACTGCAAAGTGACTGCCGTGTGCGATATCCGTCCTGATCGTTTGGAGACTTTGAAGAATACTTACAAATGCGATGTTGGATATGATAGTTTCAAGGATATCATTGCCGACAAAAATGTTGATGCTATCGGGGTATTTACTCCTGCCCCACTCCATGTCTATATGAGTATTGAAGCAATGAAGGCCGGGAAGCATGTGATTTCGGCAGTTCCGGCATGTATGGATGAAGAAGAAGGTGTGCAACTCTTAGAAGCTGTTAAAAAAACAGGAATGACCTACATGATGGCCGAAACCAGTTTCTACGATCGTGAAATTATAAGCTGCCGAAAATGGGCTGCTGAAAAAAAGTTTGGAGAAATATTTTATTCTGAAGCCGAATATCATCACGATGGATTGATATCTATTATGTTTGAGAAAAATGGGTTGCCAAACTGGCGACATGGATTCCCTCCTATGCATTATCCTACACATTGTACCGGAATGATTGTGCCCGTAACCGGAGAGCGACTGACCGAAGTAACTGCAACCGGATGGGGTGACGATCATGAAGTACTCCGAACGAATATTTATAATAATCCTTTCTGGAGCGAAACAGCTATGTTCAAAACCTCAGGAGGCCATTCGGCACGTGTTGCAATGTACTGGAAAGTTGCTTCAGGAGGAATCGAACGCAGCCAGTTTACAGGGTCAGAAATGTCATATTATATGCATCGGCCAGATGGCACTCCGGGGACACTTGCTAAAAGAGAAGAAGGAACAATTAGCAAAAATAATTATAGTGAAGCGAAGGTTAAAATGACACCCTTTGAGCATCCTGATTATTATGAATTGTTGCCAAAACCATTGAGACACACCAGCGGACACGGCGGTTCGCATACTTTTCTCACCCATGAATTTGTATCTGCTGTTTTGGAAAAAAGACAGCCAACGATTGATATTTATGAATCGCTGGCTTATACAATTCCGGGAATTTACGCTCATCAGTCAGCACTGCAAGGTGGAAAAACATTAAAGATTCCTGATTTTGGGAGGAGTGAATAGTCATGAAGGAATGGATATAATTCTACTTCTGGATTTTCTATGCGTATTTT
>CAZDRA010000301.1:0-1757 GCA_964507705.1 uncultured Roseivirgaceae bacterium
AGTAATATGTCAACCCCTGAGTTTAGGGATATCCAAACGGAGTTAGCACCAAAAATATCTGAATACAGTTCCAAAATTTCACAAAACAAAAAGCTATTTGAGCGAATCAAGGTAGTGCACGAAAAGGCAATGAAGCAGCCATTGGAGGTTGACAAGCAACGGGTGATCCAGTTGATTTATGAGCAATTTGCCATCAACGGTGCTGAACTTGATGATGAATCGAAAAAGCGATATGCAGAGATCAACAAAGAGCTTTCGACATTATACACCACATTTTCTAATAATGTACTGGCAGATGAAGAAGGTATTGCTTTGTACCTGACCAAAGACCAGCTGGGAGGTTTGTCGGATTCGTTTATAAATGCCATTGCGCAAGCTGCATCCGATCGTGGAGAGGATGGCAAATATGCAATATCAAATACCCGATCTGTTGCTGAGCCGTTTCTTAGTTATTCTACAGAAAGAGCTCTGCGCAAAAAAGTATGGGAAAATTATAAATCAAGAGCAGACAACGGCGATGAGCACGACAACAAGAAAATAATTACCAAAATACTTCGCCTCAGGGACGAAAGGGTAGCACTACTTGGGTATGATAATTATGCCTCCTGGAGATTGCAGGATAGAATGGCTAAAACCCCAGAGAATGCCATGAAATTGATGAATGCCGTATGGCCCGCTGCACTGGAGTCAGTAAAGCGTGAAGTTGCAGATATGCAAACCGTAGCTAAAAAGTTGGGAGACCATATCAAGATTGAGCCATGGGACTATCTGTACTATGCAGAAAAAGTACGCAAAGAAAAATACGATCTGGATTTTGATAAGGTAAAACCATATTTGCAACTGGATAAATTGAGGGAGGCCATGTTTTTTGTGGCAGGAGAGTTATTCAAATTTCGATTTGAACCTGTGCCGGAAGGCAGTGTACCTGTTTTTCATGAAGATGTAAAAGTATGGGAAGTATCAGATATCACAACTGACAAATTTATTGGGCTATGGTATTTAGATGCCTATGCCAGAAAAGGTAAGAGATCGGGCGCATGGGCAACAACTTACCGAAGTCATACCTCCTTTGATGGCGACAAGACTGTCCTGTCTTCCAACAATTCCAATTTTATCAAGCCTGCTCCAGGTGATCCGGTACTCGTTTCCTGGACTGATGCCGAAACATTTTTTCATGAGTTTGGCCATGCATTGCATTTCCTGTCTTCAAATGTAAAATATCCAACCCTAAATGGCGGCGTCAGGGATTATACAGAGTTTCAATCGCAATTATTGGAAAGATGGCTTTCAACTGACAAAGTGATCAATAATTATTTGGTTCACTACCAGACGGGAGAAGTGATTCCCAAAGACTTGGTGGCCAAAATCAAAAAAGCTGCCACCTTCAATCAAGGTTATAAAACTACCGAGTATTTGTCGTCAGCTTTGGTTGATATGAAACTGCATATGCAAGATGATTTATCAAATATTGACATTGACGACTTTGAAAAGTCTATTCTTGCAGAACTCAATATGCCTGCTGAAATAGCCATGCGTCACAGATTACCTCACTTTAGCCACATCTTTTCGGGAGAAGGATATGCTGCCGCATACTACGGATATATTTGGGCAGATGTACTCACTTCTGATGCGGCAGAAATGTTTGTCGAATCTCCAGGAGGGTTTTACGATGAGGAAGTATCAGCAAAACTGGTAAAGTATCTGTTTGCTCCACGAAACACGCTGGATCCGGCAGAGGCTTACAGATTATTCAGAGG
>CAZDRA010000302.1:0-1744 GCA_964507705.1 uncultured Roseivirgaceae bacterium
CCTCACCCCAACCCTCTCCCCAAAGGGGAGAGGGAGTTAACGGGACAGCAGTGATATTTTATAAATATTTACAATAATTTCACCTTATATTTTATGGCTTCTAGTAAAATCAATCGGTTACGTCATTAAAACATTACAATAGTTATCTTAGGTATATTTAACCGTTCTAACGCGGAACTAAAGATTGTGTAAAATTTTTATCCTTCGCAAAACAGCTAAAGCCCTGTTGTACAGTAATGCCGTTTACTTAAGGTGTTATTTGTTTTTCGTCGGTTCAAATCATAGTGCCCCTCATGAATTATAATGGAGGGTATTATTCGAACACGGTGTATATACTAACCTTTATGGTTAATTTTCACCTCAGCGTTCGAATAAATTCGAACCTACATCCCTTAACTGATCAGCATTGCTGTTGTTTTGTATATAACTCCGGATCTGCATAAGAAAGTAACGTACATTTTATAAGCAGTTAAAGTGAGGATATGGAACTGGAATACCAAATTAAGACCGTCTGTTGCAGGATACGACAGTCGAGCGGCTGGGAATGGCATCTTTTACGAATCTTGATTTAGCTATTCCAGTTTCATGTCCAGATTTAAAGTAATCATTTTTTTATGCAAACTTCAGATTATATAGAGTCAAACAACAGGCAATTCAAAATAGAATATTGTTTGTTTATCAATAATGCTGTCAAACCCAATCCTGCCATTTAATTTTTCGATTATCATTTTTGAAATATTAAGCCCAAGTCCGGTACCACCAACCTGGCGTGTGTCGCCAGTTGAAGATTGAGTAAACTTTTCAAAAAGGACAGATTGAAATTCTTCGGGTATACCTCTGCCATAATCTTTTATACTTACACGTAATGTTTGATTTGTAACTTGTGTGAAAATCTCAACGGGGACATTTTCGGGGGAGTATTTTGCTGCATTAGACAATAAATTGCTCATTACTTGAGCTAAGCGATCCTTGTCAATGTAAACAATAATATTCTCATCGAGATGCATACAGCGAAATTCAGTGTTATGTTTTTTAGCATATTCCTGGTTAAGTTCAACACAATCTTCAAGAAAAGATTTACTCTCAATATTTCCAAATATGAAATTGATTTCACCTGACTCAAGCTTTGAAATATCAAGAATGTCATTTATCAATGTTAATAAACGCTCAATATTACGATTAGCAATATCAAGCATCGTTGTAGCTTGCTCGGGAAGTTCAAGATTAAGCCCTTTTGTTATGAGATCTAATGATCCTTTAATTGCTGTTAAAGGCGTACGAAGCTCATGACTTACTGTGGCAACAAATTCATCTTTTAGCCGATCAATTTTTTTACGTTCAGTAATATCACGTATAATACCGGTGAAAATCGTCTTTCCATCGGTGATTATTGTATTTATAGTGACTTCTATAGGGAATTGAGTACCATCTTTTTTCTTTCCGATAAGTTCACGTTGCTTTCCTACAATTTCAGAATTCGATGATGGCTCGTGATTTTTTATGTTCTGATCATGTGTTAAAGAAAATCCCTGAGGCATCAGCATTTTAATATTGTTGCCAATCACCTGGTTTTTGTCATATTGGAATATTTTTTCAGCACTGGGATTAAATGATAGAACGTTGCCTTTCGTATCAATAGTGATAATGGCATCAGGCACTGATTCAAGAATGACTCGTTGCATTTTTTCCTTTTCTACTAACTGTTCCATTGCTTCCTGAATTTTATTTCGCATTTGACCAATTG
>CAZDRA010000303.1:0-1728 GCA_964507705.1 uncultured Roseivirgaceae bacterium
TGCTCTGCCACTTCATCCGGTCCAAGAGTTTCTACAGAACCCATACAAAATCGAGGAACCTTGCCTTCAGGAAGTATCATCCTGTTGAGCGTTTTATCACTTTTAATTTCTTCCTTATAGGTCGGACAATCAGACAATGCCTGGTGATAAAGAGTCTGGTGATTTCCCATGTTTTGCGATATAAGATGCTGGTCTTTCTCATCGAGACCTTTCCTAATCAAAAGATAATTAAATTCAACTCCGGCTTCTACAATGAGAACATAATTTGAGTTATAAGGTAACTTTAAAATGGAATTTCCATTGATGAAATATTGCTTTCCAGCTACTTTCAGCTTAGCGTTTCCATTAAATGTCAGTAAAACATCATAATGATCCAGGCCTGTATTTTCATTAATTTCGCTTGGTCCTTTAGCTGAAATATATTCAATATCAACACCATCTATCTCATGGATCATGACACGCTTTTTATTTATAAAACCTTCCAGTTTTCCATGAAGTACATTTGTCGATAGCTTTTCGGTATTAATCTTCATTTTTCAATAATATGTTTTTGGTAAAAATAAGGTGATAGCTGGGATATAAGTGATGCAAGTTATAGCAGATCTTGTTATCCTAAAATATCTGATTCTTCCTGAATCTTGCTTGAATTGCTGTTCAATAAGAGTAATAAAATTATAAAAAATCGATGACTAATATTTTTCAAATCGAATTGTTTTCTACTTTTCATGAATCAAAAAATTCTAAAATGAAACATCACCAAATTTTTATTAAAGCGTAATTCTAACCCTGATTCCCCAATAGGTCATAGCACCTTTTAAGGGTTCAGGCAAATAGTTACGTTTTATTTAGAGCCAGACTTTATGTTATAAAATCTAAATAGTTGCCTTGGTGAATTGTTATAAATTCAGCATCCGTATACATTTTTTTCCAGGCTACCGGAGCACCTTTTACTTTTTTAATACTCCACTTAAACTCATAGCCATATATTTTACCTTCGCGTTCTTCTACCCAATCGACCTCTTGTTGACTGTATGTTCTCCAAAAATAATTATTTACCAGCATACCTTTATATGATTGGAATTTTAACCGCTCTGACACTAAGTAGTTTTCCCAAAGCTGTCCTTGGTCATTTCTGAGTTCCAACGTATTTACGTTAGCAATCAATGCATTCCTAATGCCATTGTCATAAAAATACCAACGCGAGGATTTAGAAATTTCCTTTCGTGGGTTTTTGCTATAAGCGACAACTTTGAATATTACAAACACTTTGCTCAACAAATCCAGATAACGCTCTACGGTATTTTTATTTATTCCTAGTTTAGTTCCCAACTCTGGCAAAGATACTTCCTCACCAATCTGAAAAGCTATCATTCGTAGCAAACTAATTATTTTGTCAGGTCTTTTTAATCGCTCAAAAGTTAATATATCACGAATTAAATAGGAGCTAATCAGTCGTTCCAGGTATTTCACTTTTTTGTCCCAATCGGCATATTGCCTTAACTCTGGATAGCTTCCCAATATCAATCGTTCATCTAATTTTCCTGTAGTCTCAATTAGGTTTTCTTCTTTGCTAAACTCCATTTGAGAAAGAGGGAATAACTTAAGGGTAATATCCCTTCCTGTCAATGGTTCGCCTAATTTATTTTCTAAGTCAAATACAGAGGAGCCTGTGGCTATTATTTTAATTCCTTCAATTTCATCTACCATCAATTTTAATATTTTCCCAAT
>CAZDRA010000304.1:0-1687 GCA_964507705.1 uncultured Roseivirgaceae bacterium
CCAAAATAGAGGATTTGCGCGCTCGCTTCCCAGAGCTTATAATAAGTGTTGATGGAGGAGTTTCCTTGGAGACTGCGCCACTGCTTATTAAAGCAGGCGCGAACCGTCTCGTAGCAGGATCCGCAATTCTAGAAAGCGAGGATATAGAAAAAACTATTAAAGAATTCCAGAATTTGTAAAAACATGCCAAAGAAAAAAACAACAATAAAAAAGAAAGTTCAAAAAGATGTTTCTAATAACGAACTTTTTGAACAGATTAAATTAATAGGCGAACGGATGGAGGTAGTTAATGTAGACTTGTCTGGAAAAATTCAAGATGTATCAGAGCAGGTAGAAGTGACCGCTATGGCTGTAGCAAATGTTCAAAATCGACTTGCCGAAATAAATGCTAAAATGATTGGAATGAATCAAAAAATTAACGGACCCAATAATCGCTTCGACGACCTTGCCATGAACTGCGTAAAGACAGACGATGTTCAGAAAAGATTCTTGCGAATTGAAAAGGAGATTGGGTTAGCGGAAAAATAAACATATGGAAATAGAGCAAAAAAAACAAGAGCCTGGAGAAAAAGCATTTATATGGTTTTTGGTATATTTGACTACTGTTTTTATTGCGTTTGTATTTTTTACAGAACCTGGTGTAACTATTTATGAAGCCGGTGTATCAGCAGTATTTTTGCCACTTTTAGCTATTGGACTTTTCATAGCACCTTTCATGGTACCTTTCGGTTGGGGGAATATTAGTGCTTTAGATATTGTGATGATGATTATAGTTCTCAGTAGTTTAATTGCAATTATAAATTCAATTCGTTATGTATTTATTTCACGCGCACAAAATCGTAGACAAAGCAATCATTTTTTATTTAAACCAATACCGAAGACATATTCTCGAGTATTAAAGGCGTTGTTGGTATTCTTCAGCGTTTTTTTTCTTGCGTTTATATTTTCTTTTGGAGTATAGCGTATAATAAAAATAACATGCCACACATACATGACAACAAAGTAAAAGAATTAGAGTTAAAAGCGAATGAGATTCGCCAGTCTTTGATTGAGATGCTTCTTGAGGCGAAGTCAGGACATACAGCAGGACCTCTTGGTATGGCGGATATTTTCACTGCTTTTTATTTTCATATTTTAAATCACGATCCCAAAAATCCCGATTGGGAGGAACGTGACAGACTAATTTTATCCAATGGTCATATTGTGCCAATACGCTACGCCACTATGGCGCATGCTGGATATTTTCCAATTGAAGAGTTAAAGACTTTGCGTAAATTGGGGACTCGTTTGCAGGGACATCCTGAACGGGAAAAACTTCCAGGGCTTGAGACAACTTCGGGGCCTCTTGGTTCTGGGCTTGGGCAAGCTGCGGGTATTGCACTCGCTGGGAAAATGGATGGTAAGAAATTTCGCACATATTGTTTGATGTCTGATGGTGAACATGACGCGGGTAATATTTGGGAGTCAGCCATGTTTGCAGCGAATAATAATTTAAATAATCTAACAGGGGTGATTGACCGTAATAATATTCAAATAAACGGAATGACAGAAGACATAATGCCACTTGAGCCATTTCGTGAAAAATACGAGGCGTTTGGATGGCATGTGATAGATGTTGATGGACACAATATGGAAGAATTTGTGAATGCGGTAGAGGAAGCGAAAGCTATTTTTGAAAAACCAACAA
>CAZDRA010000305.1:0-1651 GCA_964507705.1 uncultured Roseivirgaceae bacterium
TCTTTGTCTGATGCTCTGTCTTTTATAAAATTTCTACCCGCTGACAATTTCATCCCAAGGGTTGCTAAATAATCTTCATCAATTACCCAGGCTTGTCCGCCGATTGTTTCATCAATATTTTCTTTACCTTCATTTACAAAACTATTCCCATTTCTCTTGGCGCCTTCAATGGGCAAAAAATCACTGATGGTCACACTGCTAACTCCCGGTAAATTTTTAATTTCCTCTTTGAAAGTACCGACTTTATCCTCCAACAGATTGGTGCCATAAAGCTGGATTACCTGATCCTTTTCGAATCCGATTTTTGATTGGAGTATAAAATTCAGCTGTTGATTTACGATCAGTGTACCCACGATAAGAATTATAGAGATTGTAAATTGAAAAACAACCAGGCTACTTCGTAACCCGCCAGACTTGGTTCCTATTCTTATTTTACCTTTCAATACATTGATCGGATTAAAATTGGATAGGTAGAATGCCGGATAAAGTCCTGCCAAAATGCCTACTAATATTGCCATCATAAAAATGATGGGCACAAATGCCGGGTTTGAAAAAGGCAACACTAAATCTTTGCCCGTCATTTCCCTGAATAAAGGCATCAACAAAGCGGACAATAAAATGCCTATGCCAAATGCAATGATGGTGATGATAACAGACTCCATTAAAAATTGGGCAATTAGCTGGCTGCGGGTAGAACCTGTTACTTTTCTCAGGCCAACCTCTTTTGCTCTACCGGCAGATTTGGCAGTAGATAAATTGATAAAATTGATGCTGGCAATGATCAATATGAACAAGGCAACTATACCAAAAATCCAGATGATCTTAATGTCATTTCTGAAACTCGCCTCAAAATTGATATGTGTAGAATACAAATTGATATCTGTTAGGGGTTGCAGTGACAAATAATATTTTTCTTCTATATTTTCAGGTAAACCATAGCCCGCAGATTTCATTGCCGGTATGAAATATTTATTGATCAATGTATTGGATAACTTTTGTTCAAATTGATCAACATCCGTATTTGGTCGTAAAACCAAATAAGTAAAATAGTTATTCTGGGTCCATCTGGTTTGTTCTCCTTCTCCAAATTCGACGTCTGATAATGTGATTAAAAAATCGTAATTCAAGTGAGAGTTGCTGGCAAAATTCTCCATCACTCCATTGATTCTAAAAGGACTATCATTATTTCCATTTAAGAAAATAGTCCTGCCGATAGGATTTTTATCTTTAAAATATTTCATTGAGACATCCTCTGATATCACAATAGTATTTGGTTCTGATAGTGCTGTGGGTGCATCTCCATATACCATGTTAATTCCCAAAATATCTATCATAGATTGATCTGCATAGGTAAATCCCTTTTCATGATGTTGCATTTGCTCTCCATCAAAACGTACCTCATTTGTTCCGGCTCCCCAAAATAGGCCATTGGCCATAAGTCGGCCTGAATTTTCTACTTCGGCGAAGTCTTCTAAAACCGTTGGCGCAGCATTGGCAGATAAATGAAGGCCTCCCTCAAAAATTCCATCATCCAGAAGGAAATGTTTATTCAATCTATAAACATTGGAAGAGTTAGGAACATCTTTATCATAGTTGCTTTCGTGCAAAACGTAAACAGCAATGAGCACACAGGCTGCTACGCCAATGCTCA
>CAZDRA010000306.1:0-1635 GCA_964507705.1 uncultured Roseivirgaceae bacterium
CTTGTAAAAGTATTTTCTTGGTATGATAATGAGATGGGGTATGCACATACACTTACGGAACACGTAATAGAAACAGGTAAGCATATATAAAATTAAAATTATGAAAATTTTTATTGGTACAGATCATGCAGGGTTTGAATTAAAACAAAAACTCGTTCCATATTTAAATGAGCTTGGTTATGAGGCTGAAGATATGGGTGCTCATGAACTCAATAAAGAAGATGATTATTCTGATTTTATTGCACCGGTTGCGGAAGCAGTTTCAAAAAACACGGAAGCAAAGGGAATAATTTTGGGTGGTTCAGGGCAAGGGGAGGCAATTGTTGCAAATCGTGTAAATGGGATACGTGCAGCTGTGTATTACGGTGGATCTATTGATATTGTGCGCTTATCGCGAGAACATAATGATGCGAATATTCTTAGTCTCGGTGCGCGGTTTATTACCGAAGATGAAGCACGCGAGGCTGTAAAGTTATGGCTACGAACAGAATTTAGCGGAGAGGAGCGTCATGTGCGACGTCTTAAAAAAATAGACAATTTAAATATATGACAGAAATCATCCCAGCGTTAATGCCAAAAAAATTTACTGAGCTTGAAATGTATGCCAAGCAATTTCAAGGTATTGTGGATTCTGTGCAGATTGATGTTATGGATGGAGAGTTTGTACCCGAAGTATCTTGGCCTTATAAAGAAGTTGGAATACTAGAAGGAACTTTCAAAGAGATAGTAGGACAAGAGCGGAAACTGCCTGAGATAGATACTTTAAATTATGAATTGGATCTGATGATTCAAAACCCTGAGAAAGGTATCAAGTCATGGATGCACACTGGAGCAAGTAGGGCTATCTTTCACATAGAGTCCATTTCCGACTATGAATGGTTTTGGAAAAATCTTGCGCATGTTAAAGCGCCATTTCCAGAGCTTGGTGTCAAAGGAGTTGAGATAGGGCTTGCGCTCAATATTGAAACACAAAATGAGGAAATTTATCCACATATTGAAAAAATAGACTTTGTGCAATGTATGGGGATCGCAAAAATAGGTTTTCAAGGACAGCCTTTTGACGATAAAGTTCTCCCCAAGATAGAGGATTTGCGAAAGCGTTTCCCAGAGCTTATAATAAGTGTTGACGGGGGAGTGAGCCTAGAGACCGCACCAAGACTTATTGAAGCAGGAGCGAATCGGCTTGTATCAGGCTCGGCAATTCTAAAAAGTGACGATGTAGAAAAAACAATAAACGAGTTTCAAGGTTTGTAAAAATATGGCAAAGAAAAAAACAACAATAAAAAAGAAAGTTCAAAAGGAAGTTTCCAATAATGAACTTTCTAAACAGATTAAATTAATAGGTGAACGCCTTGAAACTGTTAACACGAATTTATCTAGTCGTATTCAAGATGTGTCAGAACAAGTAGAAGTGACCGCTATGGCGGTAGCAAATGTTCAAAACAGACTTGCTGAAATAAATGCCAAAATGATAGGAATGAACCAAAAAATTAACGGACTAAATAATCGCTTTGATGACTTGGCGTCCAATCACGCAACACACGATGAAGTTCACATTCTGTCTTTACGCGTTGGTAAATTGGAAAACAAGACTGGACTCGCAAAAAAATAATCATATGGAAATAGAACAAAAAA
>CAZDRA010000307.1:0-1610 GCA_964507705.1 uncultured Roseivirgaceae bacterium
GCACGCAGGGATCTGTGCAGGGGACGCCGGGTAACCGGCGTTCCTACTGCGACGAGCTCCAATATGAGTTAGGCGTAGGTTAATGGAAAATCTAAATAGCCCGGAAGTAAAAATTGCACTTAATTGGTTCTTGGGATTTATTGAGCCAGTAGAATGGGCCGTTAGAAAAGGGAAGATTGAACAATACCTTGAGTCTGTTTTTGTGCCTAAACATTCTCGCCATGAAGCAGTGACACCAAAGCCGGTGTCAATTAATACCGACAGAATGGGTTGGTATCTCTATTTGGCTGAAACAGTACTTACAGATGTAACAAAGTATGAACCGATTCAAGGCGCAAGGGTTATCCCAATTTTTGAGCGTATTGGGATGGATTTTGAGCTATTGTTGCAAATTGATGGAATTGAAAAAAAAGCAAAAAGACTTTTATCATCTGAAAAATCAAATCCAGACTCTGGATTGTTCGAAATATTAGTCGCACTCTTATGGAAACGTAATGGATGGAAAGAAGTCGGGTTTATTTCTGAAGCACCTCCGAATAAGAGGCCAGATATAAGAGTAGCATCGGAAGATACGGAGTGGTTTATTGAATGCAAGCGCTTGGAAAAAACCTCTGCGTATAGTCAGCGAGAACGAGAAAAATGGCTAATAATGTGGCAACACATTCGAGATTACTTAATTGATAATTCGATACCAGCGATTCTAGATATTGTATTTCATGTCGAGCTTAAAACTCTTCCAGATACGTTCATAGTAGACCAACTCTCTAGCAAACTTCCATTGGTATCATCTCCATGCATATTGGTTTCTAATGATCAATGGGAAGTCACTTTCAATATCGTCAATTTTGATAAGGCAAGAGAGCACCTCAAACAAAATTATGTTAAATACCCATCTGACCAGTTGAATGAATTAATAGCTGGGTACCGTGACCCAAATCGAGGATTTACTTGTGCCGTAGCAGGAAAGATTGTTCGCTTTGGTGAGGGTGAGGGGAATAATAATTTTTTAGATACCATGGATTTTGCCGCTGGTGCGTTCTGGCATTGTGATGCTGAACGAGCAATAGAAAAGAAAGCACGTGACATTCGAGGTCACTTAGCCGAAGCCGTTGAGCAATTGCCTGAAAACGGGAAGTGTGTAATTCACGTTGGATTAGAGACCTTAGATGGTGTTCTTGTTGAAGCGGAACGATATAATCGTATATTCGCAACAGTACAAAAATTTGACCCTAAAAATAGAGACTTGCGTTGGGTGTATTGTCATTTATTTCAATCTTATGCACCACCAGAACAGGCATGGGTAATTGATGAAACAGTCTACTATTTTTCTCATACTAGATATGGAAGCGAGAAACCTTTACACCATACAGGCACAATAGTTCCTGATGGAAATACGCTTGAAAATGAGGTGCATTGGTTACGAGATACACCATGACTTGCTGAAAATATTAAAAATAGTGTAATTTAAGTTATGCGCAGTGGGTTATTGGGATTGGGAAATTTATACTTTATTATGCGACGAATAAGAAATATGCTCTAACAAACTCATCCAGGAGGACTTTCAAAAGGTTCACGATTTTTGCATCCGCAAAAAGTCGCGCCCCTTTTGA
>CAZDRA010000308.1:0-1542 GCA_964507705.1 uncultured Roseivirgaceae bacterium
TCCAAAGATATAAATCAATCCAATACAAATATAAACTGTCTAATATTTTTACACATGGTTGTATCATTTTTTAACACATCAAAATAATTCATAATCATAACATGCTGTAAATTAATGCAATAAGTATTTGGCATCACATTTGGCATACAATCGATCTATGAAAATTATTTCGACAGTTATTTTATATCTAACCATACTACAATATGGCCATGGCCAAAAAAGCTGGACATACCAGGAATGTGCTGCCTTTGCCCTGGCCAACAACATCGAATTGAGCAATTCCCGGCTTCTGGTTGAAGAGCAAAATATTTATTTCAAAGATGCTAAAAATGCATTTTTACCTACCTTGGGTGCTTCTGTAGGTTACGATATGAACAAAGGACGATCAATAGATCCCAACTCCAATACTTATGTTCAAAACGCATTTTTTAGCAATGCTTATCGAATATCCGGTTCGGTAAATTTGTTCAAAGGTTTTGAAAAGCAGAATAGGGTATCCTTTGAAAGGTACAATCTGATGTCAGAAGAAGAGTCTTTCCGAACCAGGCAAAACGAGCTCGTTTATAGTGTGCTGGAAGCCTACGTAAACCTGCTGATTGACCAGGGACTTATTGATATTATCAGTGAGCAATTTCAGCTTTCGAAGTTTGAACTCAAGCGCATTACCAGGATGATAGAAGTTGGGAGGTCGGCAGGAAGTGAAAAGTATGAGGTAGAAGCCAGGTACGCCAACGACGAATTTTTATTATTGAAACAAAAAAATAGCGCCAACCTGTCTTCGCTACAATTAAAAAGATTGATGAATCTGTCAATAGATTCGGTTTTATATGTGGCAGATATTCAGCTATTTGAAGGGCTTGACTTAACGGTTCACTCTGATAGTCTGCTTGCGCAGGCAAAGCAAAATTTACCAAGAATCAAGGCAGTTACTAATCGCCTTGATGCAGCTGAGAAACAAGTGAAAATGGTGCGATCAAGTATATTTCCATCCCTGGATTTATATGGCAATTACAATACCCGATACTCCGATACATTCGTTGGGCAAAATGGTGAGGTCATCCCATTCAATGAACAGTTCAACAACAATCAGAGTTTGAATTACGGCCTTACTTTACGGATTCCGATATTTTCTGCATTCAGCAATAGAAATAGAATTCAGGTGAGCAGAATCGCCAGGATTCGGGCAGTGAATAATTATAAAATAGAAATTCAAAATTTAGAATACGAAATCAACCAAGTTCAACTGGAATGGAATGCCGCGATTTCGGAATATCTATCTGCTGTAAAAAAAGAACATAGTGAACAAAAGGCCTTAGAAGCTGCGGTGAAAAATCGTGAAAAAGGACGCATCAGCGTCATGGAGTTTTATGAAGCAAGAAATAACCTTGCCATAGCCCAGGCAGAAATACTGCGAACGAGGCTACAGGAATTTTTAAAAGAAAGAACAATTATGTTTTACCTGACAGGAAATTTATTATAAAAGATGGACAAAAAAATAGAAGATAACAGACTCATAAAACCCAAACACTGGAAATACATCAT
>CAZDRA010000309.1:0-1513 GCA_964507705.1 uncultured Roseivirgaceae bacterium
TTGCGAGTTTCACTAATCCATCAACTTTTGAGAGTCCATCAAGGAGAGAGTAGTGGGAGTGGGTATGGAGGTGAACGAATTTAGTATCTTTAGTACTCATAAGTGCGTGTATTATATCATATAAAAATTGGTAGTAAAAAATAGAGCAGAAAATAGCAAAAAGAGGGCGCTTGTAATCCGTCAACGTGGCAGGTTGACGGATGAGTCATGATGTTAAATTTTAGCCAAAAAAATCCCCCGAATCGCATGCGATTCGGGGGCGGTGATGACTGAATTGTCTTAATTTATTTTCATTTGATTGAATATTACCGTCAGGTCAGCTCCATCTACAAGTTCGCTCAGAAGTTCACGTAAGTACCCAACTTTTTTATCAAGTGCTTTTTCGAATGCTCTTTCACTAACGTCAACATTTCTATGTAGAACAAATTTTGCTCTTCTGCGTCGCAGGCATTCTAGTATGTTTTTATTTTCTACAAGATATCCATTTCCCATGCCTTCTAATTTTTGTTCAAAGTCATTAAGTAGTTCATTGTGATAATAGTCAATCATAAAACAAATCATAGTTTGCAATATTTTCTGTCTCTGTTTATGGTTTTCATAAGAGTATGAAACTTTTGGAAATAATCTGTAAAAATTATTCATCTCCAATTCAAACTGTTGTTTTTTTACTGGCGGCAGTCTCGGTTCATCTCCAAGACTTTCAACAGTGTAACCATGTTCAAGGTCAAAAAACCATTGGAGATAATTCTCAATTTCTTTTCCAAAATGAAACTTCATTTCTTCCAACACGTATTCGCACCCTTGAATTGCTTTTGCATTTTCAAGTTTTCTCGCCATGTCCTGATATACAGGACACCACTTGCGACATAAACCAAGGATAGGAAATATTCCAATAATATTTAAATCTTTTGTGTCAGCGGTACCTTCATGTATCTTTACCGCAGGTTTTATTAGTAAGAAATAAGAAAAAAGCGCAATATAGATAATTACAGAAGTAGTAATCCATGGATTTGTTTTCGTGTATGCAATTATCATTGTGGCACAAAAAGACACAGTAATAAGCATATTAATGGTGTAATGCCAGTAGTTATTTTTTCCGTATTCGTTCGTAGTCATAACGCCACCTCATTCATTTGATTTTTAAAGAAACTTCTCTGATCACAAACTAGCATGCATTATTGTGTCCGTCAAGTGACGTAAGGACGTTCGTACTTACGTTTAAACAGGAGGGCGCCGTAGGCGCCCTCCTGTTTAAAGTTGTTTTTAGTATAGTGTATAATATGAAATATGGAGAAAATTCATTACATAATAGGAGTTGATGAGGTTGGGCGTGGTCCACTTGCTGGACCTGTGACGGTAGCTGCTGCAATGATTCCGTATGATTTTTCTTTTGGTGATACTCGTCCAAATGATTCAAAAAAAATATCTGAGAAGAAAAGAGAAGAATGGTTTCTGTATGCAGAAGAGCATTCTGATATTTCTTACGCAGTCGCCAGTATTCCTGCGAATATGA